>NZ_BAABHO010000032.1:0-63630 GCF_039542135.1 Actinomycetospora chlora | reverse complement strand
TCCGGCGGTGGGTCCGGCGGTGGGTCCGGCGGTGGGTCCGGCGGTGGGTCCGGCGGTGGGTCCGGCGCCGGGTCCGGATCCTCGGGCTCCGGCGGCTTGGGCGGCTCCGGGGGCGGTGCGGGCCAGGGCGGCGGCCAGGGAGGCGGCCAGGAGTTCCCGAACCGCGACAAGATCGGTCGCGCCTGCGTGCAGGAGTACGTCGACGCCGGGCAGGCGAGGTCGTTCCAGAGCCCCGGCCGGGGCGGCACGTTCTCCGGCGGCAGCTACACCATCCGCTGCGGGATGAGCAGCCACCACAACTCGGACAACTTCATCATCGCGCCGGGACTCCGCAACGGCGCCCAGCACACCCACGACTACGCGGGCAACGAGGGCACCAACTTCGCGTCGGACGACGAGACCCTCGAGGAGTCGTCCACCACCTGCACCAACGGCGACCGCCACCCGATCTTCTGGCCGGTGCTGCGCGACCTGCGCGGGCAGGGCCCGGACGTCGGCGCGGACGGCGGCAGTCTCGACGGCAACGTCGGATCGTTCATCGAGCCCTCGTCGGTCGACTACACCTTCCACGGCCACGGCACGCGCCGCGCGGAGGCGATGCCGCTCAACATCGCGCTCGTCTCGGGCTCGGCGAAGGCCGGGTCGACCGGGCAGAGCATCAACGCCAAGTTCACGTGCTCCGGGTCGGGCGGCCAGATGACCGACCTCTACCCGATGTGCCCCCAGGGCTCGTCACTGCAGCGGGTCTACGACTTCCCCAGCTGCTGGAACGGCCAGGACCTCGACTCCGAGCGCCACGACACCCACATCGTCTACCCCGACGAGGACGGGGAGTGCGCGGCCGACTCCATCCCGGTCCCGGCCCTGCGGATCACCGTGAGCTACGACGATCCGCCGCCGGGACGCCAGTTCGCGATCGACAGCTTCCCCGAGCAGCAGCACAACCCCGTCACCGACCACGCCCTGCTCGAGTACCTGTCGTCGGAGCGCCGCGCCCAGGAGGGCGTGGAGTGCATCAACGAGGCGCGCCGCTGCCTGCAGGGCCCGGAGCAGGACGGCGCGGCCGCCGGATCGACCGACGCCGCCGACCAGGTGCCGCGGTCGCAGACGTTCGCGCACGCGCTCGCCACCCACGCCACCCACGGCGCACCGGCGAACGGCGCCGTCACGCACGACACACACGGCACGGCGGGCACGGCGGGCACCGCGTCGCGTCACCCGGTGATCGCAGGCGTCGACGGTCCGGCCGCCCGCGGGGCTCCGGCGACGATGCCGGCGCCGGCGCGCGTGGTCCTCACCCCGCACGACCCGTCGCTCGCCCTCGGCCCGCTGCCCGGCCTGGCGCCCCTGCCCGGTCTCGCCGTCCCGCTGCGGGCACGGGGCAGCTGAGCGCTACCCGTCGCTGCCGGTGCGGGGCACGTCGACGTCGACCACGCGCGGGGGCTCGTGGTCGGCGGAGTCCTGCCGGGCCTGGCGGGGGCCGTCGGTGCGGCGCTGGCGGCGGTCGAGTGCCTCGGCCGCCTCGATCAGGCGCGCATTCGGCACGGCGTCGAGCCCGCGGGCCGTCGGCTTGTAGCGGCTGCGCTTCTCGGCCTTCTTGGGCGGCCGGTCGTTCGCGATGAGCACCGCGACCCACGGCAGCGGCACCGACAGCACGATGAACGCGACCGCCACCCACGGCCACTGGAACGCGATCCCGAACACCCCGGCCAGGATCAGGCACGGGATACGGCACGCCATGATCAGCGAGTACCGCTTCTTGCGGGCCGCGAACTCCTCGTCGTACGAGACCGCGGCCTCGGTGATCAGGATCGGCTGGCCGTCGTCGTCCTGACGTCGGTTCACGCTCGTCGCCTCCTCGGCACCGGCCCTCGCCGGCGGGTGCCCGTCCTGTCCACCATCAACCCTGCGGCGGCGCGCCGCCACCGGAGCCGGATCAGGAGCCCGCGTCGGCCTTCGCGGCCTTGGCCGCCTTCTTCTGCGCCTGCTTGAACTCGCGCACCTCGCCGAGCGTCGCGGCGTCCACGACGTCGGCGATCGAGCGCCGCGAGCCGTCGTCGCCGTACGACCCCGCCGCCTCGCGCCACCCCTCCGGTCGCACCCCGCACTGCTTGCCCAGCAGCGCCGTGAAGATCTGCGCCTTCTGCTTGCCGAAGCCCGGCAGCGACTGCAGGTTGGCCAGCACCTCCCGGCCGCTGCCGGCGTCGACCCACAGGCGCTCGGCCTCGCCGCCCCAGTCGGCCACGATCACGCGGCACAGCGCCTGGACGCGCTCGGCCATCGAGCGCGGGTAGCGGTGCAGCGCCGGCGGGCCGGTGAACGCGGCGACGAGCGCCTCGGTGTCGTACTCCGCGACGCCCGCCGCGGTCAGTGGCCCACCGAGCCGCTCGGTCAGCAGCGCCGGGGAGGCGAAGGCCCGCTCCATCGGGAACTGCTGGTCGAGCAGCATCCCGATGAGCAGGGCGAGGGGGTTGGAGCTCAGGACCTCGTCGGCGTCGGGGTCCTGCGCGAGGGTCAGGTCGGGCACCGCCTCAGCCTGACAGATCCTTCTGCAGGACGGCGAACCTGAAGTCCGCGTCCCGCGGCTCCCCGACGCCCTCCGCGCCGTACGGGAAGGGCCGCGTCTCGCCCGTGCGGGCGTAGCCGCGGCGCTCGTACCAGTCGATCAGCTCGGGCCGTCGGTCGATGACGCACATCTCCATCGCCGAGGCCCCACGGTCACGCGCGAGGTCCTCCGCCGCCCGCAGCAGCGTCGACCCGACGCCCCCGCGCTGGAGGCCGGGGCGGACCGCGAACATCCCGAACGAGGCCGTCGGCGACCCCGCCTCGTGGGTGACCGCGGCGCAGCCGAGCACGTCCCCGGCGACGAGGATCGTGATCGAGGGGTTCGCGATGTCCGCGGCGACCAGGTCCCGCGTGGTGCGCGGACCGTCGATGAGGTCGGCCTCGGACGTCCATCCCTCCCGGCCGGAGGGGCCGCGGTAGGCGCTGTGGACGAGGGCCAGCAGGGAGTCCGCGTCGGCGTCCTCGGCGACGCGGATGGTCAGCGGGGCGGTCACGGGGATCCAGTGTGCCGTCAGCCGGCGGCCGCCAGCTGGTCGAGCCCGCGGTCGGTGTCGGCCGGCGTGCGCGGGACGACCGGCACCCGCCGCGCCCAGAGCTCGATCCCGCGGCGACGGATGGCCGCGGCGAGGCGCAGCGTCACCGCCGGGTGGCGCAGGAGCGCGGCGAGCACGGCCCGCGGCGTCGCGGGCCGCCGACGCCCGCGCAGGGTCGCGACGAACGCCGTCGCGCCCTCTCGGCGCAGCACGACCGTCGCGGCGAGCGTCGCGCCCGGCTCGGGGACGCGCATGCGGTACTCGCCGTCGACGGGGAAGAACGGCGAGACGTAGAAGTCCTTGTCCACCCTCGCCCGGCCCTGCTCGTCGGTCTCGAGCAGGTAGTGGTGGCGCCCGCCGTAGGTGTTGTGGACCTCGGCGACGACGGCGGTCACCACACCCTCCACGTCGCGGCACCAGTACAGCGTGATCGGGTTGAAGACGTACCCGAGCACGCGGGCGTGGGCGAGCATGAGCACCGACGCCGGGCGCTCGACCCCCCGCGCGGCGAGGAACGCGTCGAGGTTCGCGCGGATCGAGCGGTGCGGGTCGCCGATGTGGTCGGCGGCGTCGAACCGCGCGAACGGCCGCAGCGGCGCGGGCAGCCGCGGCAGGTCGTCGAGGTCGACCAGCCACAGGTAGAGCCGGTGCGTGAACGACGCGTCGAGCCGCTCGAGGCGCCGGTGCCCGACCTCCGCGTCGTAGAGGTACGCCGTCACCACGCCACGCCCAGTGACGCGGCGGCGCGGGAGCCGGAGGCGCAGCCGTCCTCGTGGAAGCCCCAGCCGTGGTAGGCGCCGGCGAACGCCAGCCGGTCGTCGTCCAGCCCGGGGAGCCGGCCCTGCGCCGCCACCGACTCCGGCGTGTACGCGGGGTGCTCGTACTCCATCCTCGCGATCACCGTCGACGGGTCCACGCGGTCGGTCGCGTTGAGGGTGACGACGTGGGTGTCCGGGCCCGGGAGCCGCATCAGCCGGGTCATGTCGTAGCTGACGAGGACCCGGGACTCCCCCGGCACCCGCAGCAGGTTCCACGACGCGCGGGCGCCCGCCGCGCGCGGCAGCACGGAGGTGTCGGTGTGCAGCCACGTCTCGTTGCGCGTGTAGCGGAACGCCCCGAGCACGTCACGCTGCTCGGGGGTCGGCGCCGCGAGCATCCGCAGCGCGTCGGGGGCGTGGACGGCGACGACGGCGCGGTCGAAGCGGTGCTCCACGTCGGCGTCGTCGCGCACGAGCACCTCCCCGTCGGTGCGCCGGACGGTCCGCACCGGCGTCGACACCTCCACCGCCGACAGGCCCTTGGCCGCCCGCTCGACGTAGCTGCGCGAGCCGCCGACGACCGTGCGCCAGCGGTGCGACCCGCCGACCGAGAGCATCCCGTGGTTGGCCAGGAACGCGAACAGGTAGCGCGCCGGGTACTGCCGCGAGAGCTCCGGCCCCGACGACCACACCGCGGACACGACGGGCACCGCGAACGTCTCGACGAAGAAGTCGGAGTAGCCGCCGGCGTCGAGGAACGCCCCGAACGTCACGTCCTCCCCCAGCGAGGAGGTCCCCGCCACGACGGCGCGGGCCTCCCGGTGGAACCGCAGCACCTCGCCCAGCATCCGCAGGTAGCGGGGGTGCGCGAGGTTGCGCGGCTGGGCGAAGAGCCCCCGTACCCCGCGGGCCCCCGCGTACTCGAGCCCGCTGGCCTCGTCGCGGACGCTCATGCTCATCTCGGAGTCCTGCGTCTCGACGCCCAGCTCGGCGAACAGGCGCAGCAGGTGCGGGTAGGTCACGTCGTTGTGGACGATGAACCCGGAGTCGACGGCCAGCGCCCCGACGTCGTGGGTGTGCGCGTGGCCGCCGAGGCGGGGCTCGGCCTCGAACAGCGTCACGTCGTAGCGGCGCTGCAGCAGGTACGCCGCCGTCAGCCCCGAGACACCCGCACCGACGACCGCGACCCGTTCCCGCACGTCACCACTCCTCGATCAGTCCGCCAGCGGGACCGCGAGCCCCTCGGGGTCCCCGGCCGCCATGGCTTTCGCGACGGACTCGGTGAACGGTTCGAGTCCGAGGGCACCGAGGGCGAAGCGGGTGACGAGATCGTGCCAGGCGCCGGCGCGCCGCAGCATCGTGTGACCGTCGCCGTGCACCACGAAGCGGGCGACGTGGTCGGAGACCGTCGCGACCCGCCCGGCGAACCACCGCGAGGCGTCCGGTGACGTCATGCGCTCCCGGTCGCCGTGGGCGATGAGGACGGTCTGCCCGGCGAGGTGCGCGAACGGCTCGCCGCGCTCGATCCACGGCGCCAGCCCCGCCACCCCGGCCACGCCCTCGTCGCCGCCGGCGCGCAGCGCGGCGCGTCCGCCCATCGAGTGCCCGACGAGCACGACGGGCACGTCGCCGTGCCGGCGGCGCAGGTCGCGCAGCGCCCAGCGGGCGTCCTGGACGGGGTCGAGGTCGGGGGCGTTCCAACCCCGGTAGCGGTAGCGCAGCAGGGCGACGTCGACGCCCCGCCGCGCGCCCGCCGCGGCCAGGCCCCGGGCGAACGGCACCATCCGCAGGAACGGCAGGCGCAGGCCGTCGGCGGCCTCGTGCCCGTCGGGCCGGCCGCCGTGCAGCACCAGGACCGCACCGGTGACGGGCCGCCGGGTGGCGGGGCGGACGCGATCGAGACGCGGGAGGGTCACGCCTCCATCCTGCGGGCGCCGCCGGGTCTCAGCGCGCGAGCGCAAGCCGGCCGGCGCGACCGCTGAGGGCGAGCACGAGGTCGGCGGCGGGGGCCGCGACGGGTTCGCCCTGGCCACGCGACCAGTCGAGGTCCGTCGCGCGCAGGGCGAGCCCCGCCGTCGGGATCCCGAACACGTTGTCGCCCTCGCCGGCCACGAGCTGGTCGAGGACGGCGGCCGCGGCCGCGTCGGCCCCCACCCGGCCGAGGCCCAGCGGCACCGTCACGTCCAGCCCGTGGATCACGACGTGCGCCAGGGAGCCGGCCATGCCACCGCCGGGCTGCGCGAACGTGGCCATCGTCTCGCTGCGCAGATCGGCGAGCAGGGCGTGGGGCGGCAGTGCCGCGCCCGCGTCGGCGAGGCGGTCGGAGGTCCGCCCGAAGTCGTAGCCGTCCGCGGCCAGCTCGGCGGTGAACCGGTCGGCCGGGTAGCGCGCGGCCATCGTCACGTGGGCGACGACGTGGGCGACGGTCCAGCCCGCGCAGAGCGAGGCGGTCGCCCAGGCGTCCGGCCCGAGCGGGGCGAGGGCGTCGGCGAGGGCGGTGAACTCGCCGGCGACGAGGTCGTCGAGGGTGGTCATCTCGGTGCTCCGTCCGGAGGGGTCTGGGTGGGGGTCTGCGTGAGGCGGATCTGGTTGCCCGACGGGTCGCGGAACCCGGCGTCGAGGCCGTAGGGCCTCGCCTCGGGCTCCTCGGTGAACTCGACGCCCCGCGCGGCGAGCAGCGCGTGGTCGCGCCGCACGTCGTCGGTGGCCAGGTAGACCGCGCCGGCGAGGCCCTGGGCGGTGACCTCGCGGATCAGGTCGCTCTGCGCGCGGGTCACGACGGGCGGCTCCGGGATCGCCATCAGCACGAGCTCGGGCCCGCGCCCGCCCGGCGGCCCGACGGTGAGCCACCGGAACCCGCCGAGCTCCGGGAACGTCGCGTCGGCGCGCAGCTCGAACCCGACCGCCGCGGTCCAGAACTCGAGGGCGGCCTGCTGGTCGTGCACCCAGACGTTGACCCGGTGGACGTCGATCACGACGTCGAGGCTAGGAAGCGGCGGGCGCCGGGTCTTCTCCGGAACTCCGGTGCTGCGGGCGACCGAAGGCGCGCACGACGCACCCGGGCACCAGCGCGCCGTCGTGGGCCGGCGGGAAGGCTGCCCGGTACGCCGTCGGCGTGCGTCCGAAGGCGCGCCGGAAGCTGACGGTGAAGCTGCCGACGCTGGTCAGACCCACCTCCGTGCACACGCGGGCGACGGAGTGGTCGGTGTGGCGCAGGAGGGCCGCGGCACGTTCGAGGCGGCGGGTCAGCAGGTAGGCGTGGGGGCGGACGCCGAACGCGGCGGCGAAGCGGTCGCTGAAGTGCGCCGGGCTCAGGCCCGCGGCGCGCGCGAGGTCCGCGACCGCCAGCGGCTCGGCGTAGCACCGGTCGGCCAGGTCGCGCGCCCGCAGCAGGTGGCGCGCGACCGGGTGCTGGGTCCGCGGGGGCACCGCGCCATCATCGCGGTCCGCGCCGCGCCCGTCACCGAACCGACCGCGGTCCGGCGACGAACGCGCCTGAACCCACCCGCCGCCCGGAAGGACGACACCGCACATGAAGGTCGGAGACACCGCCCCCGACTTCGAGCTCGCCGACGACTCCGGCACCCGCCGGTCGCTCTCGGGGCTCCTGGCCGAGGGGCCGGTGGTGCTGTTCTTCTACCCGCTGGCCTCGTCGGGCGGCTGCACCCAGGAGAGCTGCCACTTCCGCGACCTCGCCGGCGAGTTCGCCGCGGTCGGTGCCCAGCGCGTCGGCATCAGCGCCGACTCCGTCGAGAAGCAGCACACGTTCTCGGAGGCGAACTCCTTCGACTACCCGCTGCTCTCCGACCCCGACGGGAAGGTGGCCGCGCAGTTCGGCGCCAAGCGCTCCTGGCTGCCGGTGCTGCCGGTCAAGCGCAAGACGTTCGTCATCGACACCGACCGGACCGTGCTCGGGGTCATCGGCGGCGAGATGAAGTTCGACCAGCACGCCGACGACGCGCTGGCCCTCCTGCGCTCCCGCCAGGGCGCCTGACGCCCCGGCCCGCGCCTCCCTCAGGTGGCGCGGGCCGCGCGGGTACCCGGCGGCAGGGGCACGAAGCCCGAGGTGCGCCGGACGTACTCGTCGTAGCCGGGCCGCGAGGACATCGAGCGCTCCGTGAGCTCCTTGCCCGTCACCGACACGAGCAGGTAGGTCATCAGCAGGGGCCCGACGGCGGTGATCAGCGCCAGCGGGTGACCCGCCGCGACCACGAGGACACCCCACCAGACACAGGCGTCGCCGAAGTAGTTCGGGTGGCGGGTGTAGCGCCACAGGCCGCTGTCGAGGATCTTGCCCTTGTTGTCGGGGTCCGCCTTGAAGGCGGCGAGCTGGGCGTCCCCGACGCTCTCGCAGGCGAAGCCGACCAGCCAGATCACGACGCCGGCCACGACCACGGGCAGCACCGTCGACGCCCGCACCATCGCCGCGAGCACCGGCAGCGACACCACGATCATGACGACCGCCTGCGGCAGGTACACCTTGCGCAGCACCGTCGCCGTCACCGCGCCCGGCGCGTGGTCGTCGCCGAGCATGTCCGCGTAGCGCGGGTCCTCGCCCTTGCCGTGGTTGCGCCAGCCGATGTAGAGCGCGAGGCGCAGCCCCCAGACCGCGACGAGCGCCAGCGCGACCGTGCGCACCACGGTGTTGCCGGTGCCCAGCACCCCGGACAGCACGTAGGCCACGACGGCGACCGCGACGAACCCCAGACCCCACGTCACGTCCACGACGCTGTGCCGCCCGGTCGCGCGCGCGACGACGAGCGTCAGCGCGAAGGCGACGACGACGGTGGCGATCGTCGCCGCGAGCAGCAGGCCGAAGGCGGCGAGGTCGACGCTCACGTCCCCGACGTACCCGCCTCGGCCCGGGACGCCACCGACCAGTCGTCGCGGGTCGCCGGCATGCCGCTGCGGCCGCGGTCGGTGGGCCGCGCGAGGAGGATCTGGTCGACCCCCATGCGGTTCTCCTCGAACGCGAGCGCGCCGCCGGCGAGGTAGAGCCGCCACATCCGCGCGCCGCGCTCGCCGAGCAGGTCCACGGCCTCGTCGAAGCGCTCCTCGAGCGTGGCGAGCCAGGCGCGGATCGTCGGCACGTAGTGCTCGCGCATGACGTGCACGTCGCGGACCTCGAGACCGGCGTGCTGGAGGAACGTCAGCGTGTCGCCCACCGGCCGCATGACCATGTCGGGGGTCACGTAGGTCTCGATGAAGGCGCCGCCGCCGGGCGCGTCGGCGCCGCGCGACATCTGCTGGACCAGGGCGCGGCCGCCCGGACGCAACGCGCCGAACAGCGTCGCGGCGAACGTCGGGTAGTGCTCGTCGCCGACGTGCTCGCCCATCTCGATCGCGCTGACGGCGTCGAACGGGCCGTCGGTGGCGGTGATCTTGTCGGCGACGTCGCGGTAGTCGAGCAGGTCGACCTGCACCTTCCCGGCCAGGCCCTCGGCGCGGATGCGGGCGTTGACCTGGTCGCGCTGCTCGCGGGAGATCGTCACCGCGCGGACCTGGGCGCCGTGCTCCCGGGCGGCGTGCACCGCGAGGGATCCCCAGCCGCAGCCGATGTCGAGCAGGCGGCGCCCGGGCGCGAGGTCGAGCTTGCGGCAGATCAGCTCGAGCTTGTCGTGCTGGGCCTGCGGGAGCGTGCTGTCCTCGCTCGTCCAGTAGCCCGAGGAGTAGGCCATCGACTCGTCGAGCAGCAGCGAGTAGAAGGCGTTGCCGGCGTCGTAGTGGTGGGCGATGACGTCGCGGTCCCGGCGGCGGCTGTGCAGCCGGCCCCGGACCTTGATGGCCTCGGGCGGCGGGGCGGGCCTGCTCCCGAGCAGGCCGAGCCGGACGGCCTGCGCGGCCAGGCCGGGGAGCTCCGTCGCGCCGGGCCGGCGCCGGGTGATCGTGCCCGAGCGCACCAGCGCCCACATCGCCGAGAGGCCCTCGGCGAGGTCGCCGTCGACGTCGAGGTCGCCCGACACGTAGGCGTGCGCGAGGCCCATCTCGCCCGGCTGCCACAGCAGCCGGCGCAGGGCCCGCCGCGAGCGCAGCACCACCGTCGGCACCCCCGGACCCGGCTCCGGCCCGGCCTCGCTGCCGTCCCACGCACGGATCCGCACCGGCAGCGGCCCCTCGAGGAACGCGCCCACCGCCCCCGCGACCCGCTGTGCTGCGCCTGCGCCCACCGTCGACTCCCTCCGTCGTGTCGCACCGTCATCGGACCGTGCGACGGATCGGTTCGGGTGGTTCGCATCCGTCACAGTCGCCTCGTCGCGATCAGGTGTAGGCGGCGTGTCGTTCGGGTGATGCGAGTACGGAACGTGCTGCGATCCACCTCATGGGGGTAGGTCTGGGGGTCAACGACGTCCCGATCGTGGGGGAACCGGTCGCGTACGGGACGGCGTTCATCGCATTGTTGCTCGTGGCGTTCTCGCGCTACGTCATCGGATACCCCCTCACTCTCGCCCACGAGGGCGGTCACATGCTCAACAACCTCCTCCTCTTGCGCGGGAACGACGGGTGGACGCTCGCCGACGACGCCACGGCCGGCACCTCTTTCAAGAACTCGAGGGGCTGGCTCGTCAAGAACATCGGCAACTTCGTCGGATATGCGACGCCACCTCTGCTCGGGCTGGCAGCAGCGGCGCTCATCGCCATGGGCAATCCTTGGGCCGTCCTGCTGGCCACCATCGTCCTCTGCGTTCTGGCCGTGGGCCTCTCCCGCAACGCTCTCGCCTTCACCGTGCCCGCCCTGATCGTGATCGGACTGACGTGGCTCGTCCTCGCGGGGTCGGGACCCCTCCAGGCCGCGTTCGCTGCCGGTATCTCCTGGGTCCTGCTGTTCGGCGGACTCCTCGAGACGATTCGGAATCTCAGCGGGAAGACAGGTGACGGCGAGGCACTGGTCGGCAGAACCTGGATCCCGCACGCCATCTGGAACCTCGTGTGGTTCCTCATCGCCGTGATCGCCGTGATCGTCGGCGCGCAGCTCCTCCTGCGCCCCGGCTACGGCATCGGTTAGCGGCGTCTTCCGCCCGGACCCCCGGCCCCGCCAGGATCAGCGCACCCGACACCAGTGCTGGGAGGCCCCACCATGAGCACGTTCGTCCTGGTCCACGGCTCGTGGCACGACGGTGACCTCTGGGCGGGTGTCGCCGATCCCCTGCGCGCGGCGGGCCACACGGTCCACACGCCGACGGTGGCCGGGCACGGCAAGGGCGTCGACAAGGCGGTGAACCACGACGACTGCGTCGCCTCGGTCGTCGACCACATCGTCGGTCAAGGCCTGACCGACGTCGTCCTGCTCGGCCACAGCTTCGGCGGCACCGTCATCGCCCGCGTGGCCGAGGAGATCCCCGAGCGGCTGCGGCGGCTGATCTTCTGGAATGCATTCGTGCCCGCGCCGGGCAACTGCCTCGACGACGAGACCCCGCCGCACTACCGCGAGCTCTTCGCCCAGCTCGCCGCGGCGAGCGGCGACAACACGATCATGCTGCCGTTCCCGATCTGGCGGGAGGCGTTCATCCAGGACGCGCCGCTGGACCTGGCGCAGTCGATTTACGAGCTGCTCTCCCCCGAGCCCTACCAGCCCTTCCTCGACAAGCTCGCGCTCACGCGCTTCTACGAGCTCCAGATACCGAAGTCCTACATCAACGCCACCGAGGACATCGCGCTGCCGCCGGGCGAGTGGGCGTGGCACCCGCGGATGTCCAGCCGGCTGGGCATGTACCGGCTGGTGCAGCTGCCGGGCAGCCACGAGGTCATGTTCACCAACCCGGACCTGCTGGCGCAGAAGATCGTCGAGGCCGGCCGCGACTGACCGGACCGGGGACGACTACTCATGCGCGCCCCGCCCCGGGCCGACATGATCCGGGGCATGGCGCGGCAGGATCGACTCCGGCGGATCTCCCAGGCCCACGACCGGCGACGGCAGGGCCGGGGCATCCGGCTCTGGCGCAAGCTCGCGATCTGGGTGCTCTACCCCCGCACCGACCGCGGCTTCTGGTACGGCTTCGCGATCGACGTGCTGTGGCCCGTGCTCATGGCCGTGGCGCGCTGGGACTTCCGCGGCGGCGACCGCATCCCGACGAAGGGCGGCGCGCTGCTCGCGGTCAACCACCTCTCGCACGTCGACCCGATCGTCCTGGTCGCCTACACCCTCGCCCAGGGCCGCGTTCCGCGGTTCCTCGCGATGAAGGAGCTGTGGGGCCAGACCGTCGTCGGGGCACCGCTGCGCGGCGGCCGGCACATCCCCGTCGACCGCGGCAAGTCCGGCATCGAGGCCTACCGGGCGGCGGTCGAGGCCGTGCAGCGCGGCGAGGTCGTCGTCGTCTATCCCGAGGGCGGGTTCGCGACCCACTCCGACGGCTGGCCGCGCGCCGCCCGCACCGGCATCGCCCGCATGGCGCTGGAGACCGGCGCGCCGGTCATCCCCGTCGCGCAGTGGGGCTCCAACCACCTCCTGCCGCCGACGTCGTCGCGCCCGACGCTGGTCCCCCGCCCGACCCTGCGGGTGCTGGCCGGTCCGCCGGTCGCCCTCGACGACCTGCGCGAGGGCCGCATCGGCCGCACCGCCATGCACGAGGCCACCGAACGGATCATGGGCCGCATCACCGAGCAGCTCGCCGTGCTCCGGGGCGAGGAGCCGCCGGCCCGCCCCGAGCCACACGAGCAGCCCGTCCAGGCCGGTGACCTCCAGCCGCCGGCCGTGAGCTGACCCGACCTCCCCGGAGATCAGCAGGTCGAAAGGCACCTCCCGAGAGGTCCTCGAGGTGCTTTTCGGCCTGGTGATCACCCAGAGCCGGGGGCCCGGAACGACCGAAGGGCACCCCCGCTGAGCGAGGGTGCCCTTCGGTCAGAACAGCGCGACCTAGCCCTTCATCTGCTTCTGCATCTCGTCGACGACGCTCGGGTCGACGAGCGTGGACGTGTCGCCCAGCTCCTCGCCCTCGGCGAGGTTCTTGAGGAGACGCCGCATGATCTTGCCGGACCGCGTCTTCGGCAGGTCGTTGGCGAAGATCACCGACGCCGGGCGGGCCAGCTTGCCGATCGACTGGGCCACCTGCTCGCGCAGCGCCTGCTCCAGCTCCTCGGTGCCCTGCTTGTCGCCCTTGAGCGAGACGAAGGCGATGATCGCCTGGCCGGTGTCGTCGTCCTTGCGCGCCGCGACCGCGGCCTCGGCCACGTCCGCGTGCTCGACCAGCGCGCTCTCGACCTCGAACGTCGACAGACGGTGCCCGGACACGTTGACGACGTCGTCGATGCGACCCATCAGCTGGATGTCGCCGTCGGCGTCGTACTTGGCGCCGTCGCCGGCGAAGTACGCGTCCGAGTACTTCGACCAGTACGTGTCCTTGAACCGCTGGTCGTCCTTGTAGAGCGTGCGCATCATGCCCGGCCAGGGCTGGGTGAGCACGAGGTTGCCGGTCTGCTCGACGTCGAGCTGGTTGCCCTCGTCGTCACGGATCTCCGGCCGCACGCCCGGGAACGGCTGCTGCGCCATGCCGGGCTTGAGCGTCGTGATGCCCGGCAGCGGCGTGATCAGGATGTGCCCGGTCTCGGTCTGCCACCAGGTGTCCATGATCGGCGCCTTGCCGCCGCCGACGTGCTCGCGGTACCACTCCCAGACGTCGGGGTTGATCGGCTCGCCGACGCTGCCCAGGATCTTGATCGAGGACAGGTCGTGGCCCTGGAGGTGCTCCTCCCCCGCCTTCATGTGCGACTTGATCGCTGTGGGCGAGGTGTAGAGGATCGAGACCCCGTACTTCTCGATGATCTTCCACCAGACGGCCTTGTCCGGGTAGCCGGGGACGCCCTCGAAGAGCACCGAGGTGCATCCGTTGGCCAGCGGGCCGTAGGTGATGTAGCTGTGCCCGGTGATCCAGCCGATGTCGGCCGCGCACCAGTAGACCGAGTCGTCCTTGACGTCGAAGACGAGGTTGTGGGTCGTCGTGACGCCGAGCAGGTAGCCGGCCGTGGTGTGGACGACGCCCTTCGGCTTGCCGGTCGAGCCCGAGGTGTAGAGGAGGAACAGCAGGTCCTCGGAGTCCATCGGCTCGCACGGGCAGCTCTCGGGGTCGTCCGAGACGTTCGCCGTCAGGTCGTGGAGGTAGACGTCCCGGTCGCTCATCGGGATGTCGGCACCGGTCCGCTGGACGACGACGATCTTCTCGACCGTCGTCTCGCCGGCGTCGAGGCCCTCGTCGGCGTTCGTCTTCTGCGCGCCGGCCTTGCCGCCGCGCATCGCCTCGTCCTGGGTGATGAGGACCTTGCACTCGAGGTCGTTGCACCGCTCGGCCACGGCCTTGCCGCTGAAGCCGCCGAAGACGACCGTGTGGGGCGCGCCGAGGCGGGCGCACGCGAGCATCGCCACGACGGCCTCGGGGATCATCTGCATGTAGATGCCGACCGGTACGCCCTTGCCGACGCCGAGCTCCTTGAGCCCGTTCGCCATCTTCACGACCTCGCGCTGCAGGTCGGAGAACGTGATGTCGCGGGCCTCGGACGAGTCCGGGCCGTCGTCGGGCACGACGTGCAGGGCGACCTTGTCGCCCTTGCCGCCCTCGACGTGGCGGTCGACGCAGTTGTAACAGGCGTTCAGCTTGCCGCCCACGAACCACTTCGCGTACGGCAGGTTCCAGTCGAGGACCTGGTCGTACTCCTCGAACCAGTCCAGACGCTGCTTGGCCTGCTCGTCCCAGAACTCCTGGAGGTCCTGCTCCAGCATCTCCGGTCGCACATTGGCCGACTTCGACAGCTCTGCGTCGGGCGGGTAGGTCTTCCCTTCCTGGCTGGCCGTCTGTTCCGACATCCGCGTGTGCCTCCCCGGTGGTCGTCCGGACACCGATCGTCGTCGTCGACGCCGGTGGCCCCTGCTCGTGCGCAGCGTCACGCACAACCCTGTCCAGGGCAACGGTGCGTTCGGAGGGGCCGGGGAGAGGGGCGACGAAGATCAGCTGCGGCTGCAGTGTGACGATCCCCGACGTGCCCCGACCCGACGACTCCGGAGCCGATCGTTCCCGTGCGGACAGTGCTGGAGTCCCACATGCCCGAATGTGGCGTGGCTTACGCACGGCTCTGATCGCCGCGGGTTTCACCGTCGACGGCGTGGCCGCCCTGCTCGGGCCCTCGGCGCGTGCGGCGCTCGACCGCGGGGAGACGACGCCGGCCCGTCGCGCCGTCCGCGGCACGGGTGCGGTCGGGACGCTGGTGCGGCTGTTCCTGCTGGGTGACGCGCTGCCGCGGGACGAGGTGGCGGCCGCGATCGCGCCCGCGGAGGTCGACGAGGCCGTCGCCGCCGGGCTGCTCCACGACCTCGACGACGCGGACGGGCGGGTCGTCGCCGCCCTCGACCTGCGCCCGCACGGCGACGCCTCGCTGCCCGACGCGGCGGCGTGGTGGGTGCTCTCGGACCTCGAGGTCTCGCCGGAGCGCCGGACGGCCGACCGCGAGCACGTCCTGGGCACCGGGGCGGCGTCACTGTCGTTGGCCCGCGCGACGGTCCGCCGGCCGGTCGGGACGCTGCTGGACGTCGGCACGGGCTGCGGGGTGCAGGTGCTGCACTGCTCCGGTCACGCCCGGGAACTGACCGCCACCGACGTCTCCCCCCGGGCGCTGGACATGGCGCGGGTGACGTTCGCGCTGTCCGGGATCGGCGCCGAGGTGCTCGAGGGCCCCTGGCTCGCCCCGGTGGCGGGCCGGCGGTTCGACCAGATCGTCAGCAACCCGCCGTTCGTGCCGGGGCCGCCGCGCGTCGAGCACGTCTACCGGGACTCGGGGCTCGGTGGCGACGGGGCGAGCGCGCTGCTGGTCGCGGCCCTGCCCGGCCACCTCACCGAGGGCGGCGTGGCCCAGCTGCTGGCGTCGTGGTTGATCACCTCCGACGACTGGACCGCCCGGCCCCGCACGTGGCTCGCGGAGGCCGAGCGCGCGGCCGCGCCCGGCGGGCTCGACGCCTGGGTGGTGCAGCGCGACGTCGCCGACCCGGCCCTGCACGTCGGCACCTGGCTGCGCGACGCCGGCGTCGACCCCGCCTCGCCGGAGGGCACCGAGCTCTCCGAGCGGTGGCTCGACTACCTCGCCGCCGAGGGCGTCCTCGCGGTCGGGTTCGGCTTCGTGACGCTGCGCCGCACCGCCCCCGACGTGCCCGGGACGGTCGTCTGCGAGGACCTGCGCCAGTCGCACGACGACCCGCTCGGCCCGGAGATCGAGGCGTGGCTCGACCGCACGGCCTGGCTCGCCCGCCACTCCGGCGACGCCCTGCTCGACGCCCGCCTGCGCGTGCCCGACACCGTCGCGCTCGAGCGCGGGCTGGTGTCCACCGACGAGGGCTGGGACCCGGTCGCCGCGACGCTCGTGCGCCTCGACGGCCCGCAGTGGCGCCACGACGTCGACGAGGTCGGCGTCGCGCTGCTCGCCGGGTGCCGCGGGTACCTCCCGTTGCGCGACCTCCTCGACCTGCTGGCCGCGGCCCGGGGCGCCGACGCCGACGACCTCGCGGCGGCCGCGCTGCCCGTCGTCCGCGACCTCGTGCACCACGGGATGCTGGTGCCCGCATGAGGTCACCGTGAGGGCGGTCGTGAGCCGGGTGACCGCGGCGCGGGTCGTGGTCGACGGCCCCGACGGCGAACAGGTCGTCGGGGAGCTGGACGGGCCCGGGCTGCTGGTCCTGCTCGGGGTGCACCGCGACGACGGGCCCGACGTCCCGGCCCTCATGGCCCGCAAGCTGCACGAGCTGCGGATCCTCCGCGGGGAACGGTCGTGCGCGGATACCGGCGCCGGCCTGCTCGTCGTCAGCCAGTTCACGCTCTACGGCGAGACCCGCAAGGGCCGCCGGCCGTCGTGGTCGGCCGCCGCGGCGCCGGACGCCGCGCGGGCCGCCGTCGACGCCGTCGTGGCCGCGCTGCGCGGGCGCGGCGCGGCGGTGGCGACCGGGAAGTTCCGCGCCGACATGCGCGTTGAATCGAGCAACGACGGACCGTTCACGGTCCTCGTGGAGATCTAGGGGACCCCGCAGACGTTGCCCGCGGGTGGCGCGCGCCATGCGTCGCGATCGCCACAGCGGGCACCCCGCACCGAACGTCCCCGCCGGGAACGAACGCCGCGTCCGGGGCGTTCGACCATGTGACGCGGCGCCACAGCACCTTCGCGCCGCGCAGGGAGGAAGCAATGACGGCGACACTCGCACCGCAGACCGGCCCCGAGGCGGCCGTGCCGTCTGGCTCTGCTGAGAGCGACCTCGACGCCCAGGGCCCTGCAGCGGACCTCGTCCGCGTCTACCTCAACGGTATCGGAAAGACCGCGCTGCTGACGGCCGCCGACGAGGTGGACCTCGCGCGGCGCATCGAGGCGGGCGTGTACGCAGCGCACCTGCTCGAGGTGTCGGAGGACCTGGACGCCCAGCGCGCCGCCGACCTGCGGGCCGTGGCCCGCGACGGCCGCCGGGCCCGGGCGCACCTGCTCGAGGCCAACCTGCGCCTGGTCGTGTCGCTGGCCAAGCGGTACACCGGGCGCGGCATGCCGCTGCTGGACCTCATCCAGGAGGGCAACCTCGGCCTGATCCGCGCGGTCGAGAAGTTCGACTACGCCAAGGGCTTCAAGTTCTCGACGTACGCGACGTGGTGGATCCGTCAGGCCATCACGCGCGGCATGGCCGACCAGGCCCGCACCATCCGCCTGCCCGTCCACCTGGTCGAGCAGGTGAACAAGCTGGCCCGCATCAAGCGCGACATGCACCAGACCCTCGGCCGTGAGGCCACCAACGAGGAGCTGGCCGAGGAGTCGGGCATCCCGGTCGAGAAGGTCGCCGACCTGCTCGACCACAGCCGCGACCCGGTCAGCCTGGACATGCCGGTCGGCTCCGAGGAGGAGGCCCCGCTCGGGGACTTCATCGAGGACGCCGAGGCCACCGACGCCGAGTCGACGGTCATCTCGGGGCTGCTCCACGACGACATGCGCCGCGTCATCGCGACGCTGGACGAGCGCGAGCAGAACGTCATCCGGCTGCGCTACGGGCTCGACGACGGGCAGCCGCGCACGCTCGACCAGATCGGACGCCAGTTCGGCCTCTCGCGCGAGCGGGTGCGCCAGATCGAGCGCGAGGTCATGGTCAAGCTCCGCGACGGCGACCGCGCGCGCCGGCTCAAGGCGTACGCGGCGAGCTGACGCACCCCTCGGGCGGCACGCAGCGTGACGGGATCGGTCACGTTGCGGCCGCCCGAAGTGCGCATTGACGGTGACTCGCCGGTAACGGCAGTCTGAACCCCACGGGCCGGGTGTGACCGCACTCACGCGGAGACGCCGGTCCGGCCAACCACGAGGCGGCGCGGAGACCCCGCTGTCCGCCGGCGACGGGAGACCGGGACGGTCGGGGGCCGGCCCGGTCTTCCGGCTTCTCCGAGGTGTCTCCTACGGCACCGCGCCCGTCAGCACCACCCGACGCTCCCCCAGCGGCGCGTCGAGCGTCGCCTCCAGCGGCGGGTACACGAGCTCGCGGGTGCACGGCCCCGGACCGGTGGTGACCTGCTCGCTGCGCAGCACCACGCGGTCGGCACCCTGCTCGACCACCGACAGGCGTGCCTCGGTGCAGCCCCCCGCGCGGCCGTAGACCCCGATCCCCCGGTCGCCACGCGTCCAGACCAGCGTCGGCAGGCCCGCGGGCAGCGCGCCGGTGTCCACCCGGTCCGCCGGCAGCGCCGTCGTCCCGGCAGGCGGCGTGGCCGTCAGGGGGTCGGGCGTCACGGGCACCGGCCGGTTCGACGTCGGCGGCGCCCCGGTCGGGATGCTGCTGGGCGGGGCGGCCGGGGGCGGCGGCGTGCCGGGAGAGTCCGAGGACCCGCACCCCGCGGCCAGCAGCACGCCCGCCGCGAGCAGACCGAGTCGCAGCGATGTCCGCATCACGGCGCCCGACCCTAGGTGCGCCTCCGGCGCTCGTGAGCACTGTCGTGGCCCATAGGCCTCGAAAGTGCTCACGAGCCGGAGGCACCTAGCGCAGGCGGCGGGGGCCGGCGTCACGGGGACCCGGCGGCGGGCCGAGGGTGACCGTCACCCCGGTGGGGTGGGCGCCCCGGTCCGCGGCGAGCACGGGGTCGAGCACCAGCGAGCGGATCTCCGGGACGGCGTCGGCCAGCACGCCGATGCGCAGGACGAGGTCCTCGAGCGCGGGCAGGTCGGCGCGTCGGGCACCGCGGTAGCCGTCCAGCAGCGGTGCCGCGCGCGGCGCCCGCACGAGCGTCGCGGCGTCCATCGTCGACAGCGGCGTGGCCCGGTAGGCCCGGTCGCCCAGCAGCTCCCCCACCACGCCGGCGAGCCCGAACGACACCAGCGAGCCGAACGACGGGTCGTCGCGGATCTCCACCACGCAGGGGATGCCCGGCGGGGCCTGGACCTGGACGTACACCTCGTCGGAGGCCGAGAGCTCGACGAGCTGCTCGTAGGCGCTGCTGATGGCGGTCGACTCGGTGAGCCCGACGTGCACCCCGCGCAGGTCGGAGCGGTGCCGCCAGCGCCGGTCGGCGGTCTTGAGCACCACCGCCCCGCCGAGCTCGCGGGCCGCCGCCACCGCCTCGTCCGCCGACCGCACCCGGCGGAACGGGGCGACGACGACGCCGACGCAGCGCAGCAGCGCGTCGGCCTGCTCGTCGGAGAGCAGGGTGTTCGGCCCCGGCGCGAGCCCGTCGACGAACGCCCGCGCGGCGTCGACGTCGACGCCCTCGGGCCGGACGAAGTCACCGACCGGCCGCGAGCGCCACTGCGTGTAGCGCACGGCCCGCGAGAGCGCGAGCACCGCCCGCTCCGGGCTCGGGTACGACGGGATGCTGCCCCGCTGGGGCCCCGCCCGGCGCACGGAGCCGTTGCCGCGGACGGCCTCCTCGTGGACGGCCAGGACCTCGGGCACGCCCTCCGAGGCCAGGAACGTCGAGACCACCGGCTTCTCGGCGCCCCGCACGGCGTCGGCGAGGGCGCGGGCGTGGTCGGTCGGGTCGGTGGTGATGGCCGGGACGAAGACGACCACGAGCGCGTCGCACTGGTCGTCGGCGAGCAGGTCCGCGACGGCGGCCCGCAGCTCCTCGGCGCCGCTCGACGTGCCCAGGTCCACCGGGTCGCGGGCGAGGAACAGGCCCTGGGCCAGCACCACGTCGGCGGCGAGCACCCCGAGCGCGGTCGAGTTGCCGACGATCCCGACGCGCGGCCCGGGCGGCAGCGGCTGGTGGGCCAGCAGCTGGGCGACGTCGAACAGCTCGTCGACCGAGTCGACGCGGATGACGCCCGACTGGTCGAACACCGCGGCGACGGCGGCCTCGTCGATGGGCTGCGCGCTCGCGGCGAGGCCCGGGCCGGGCGCGACGTGGCGCCCGCTCTTCACCGCGACCACGGGCTTCTGCCGCGCGAGCCGGCGGGCGACGCGGGCGAACTTGCGGGGGTTGCCGAACGACTCGAGGTAGAGCAGGACGACGTCGGTGTCGGGGTCGGTGTCCCAGTACTGCATGAGGTCGTTGCCCGAGAGGTCGGCGCGGTTGCCGGCCGAGACGAACGACGACAGCCCGAGGCGACGGTCCGCGGCCGCGGCGAGGATCTGGATGCCCAGCGCCCCGGACTGGCAGAAGAACCCGACCCGGCCCGGCGGCGGCAGGATCGGTGCCAGCGAGGCGTTGAGCGACACCGTCTCGGCGAGGTTGATGACGCCGAGCGCGCTCGGCCCGACCACGCGCATCCCGTTGGCGCGGGCGTCGGACACCAGCTCGCGCTGCGCGGCGAGGCCCAGGGACCCGGTCTCGCCGAAGCCCGAGGTGATGACCACCAGCCCCCGCACGCCCTTGGACAGGCAGGCGTCGAACACGCCGGGCACCTCGGCGGGCGGCACCGCGAGCACCGCCAGGTCGACGTCGTCGGGGATGTCGGTCACGGACGGGTAGGCGCGCACCCCGCGCACCGAGCGCGCCTCGGGGTGCACCGGGTAGACGGGGCCGGTGAACCCGCCGCGCAGCAGGTTCGCCAGCACCACGTGGCCGATCTTCGACTCGTCCGGCGAGGCGCCGACGACGGCGACCGAGCGGGGCGTCAGGACTCCGGCGACGCTGCGGGCGTCGGCGCGCTGCTCGCGGGCCTGCTGGACCTCCCGTGAGCGGCTGGTCGAGGCGATGTCGAACTCGAGGTGCAGCGTCGAGCCCTCCAGCGCCCGGCTGACCTCGAACCCGGCATCGCGGAACACCCGCACCATCTGGTGGTTCTCGGTGAGCACCTCGGCGACGAAGCGCGTCAGCCCGCACTCGTTCGCGGCCGCGGCGAGGTGCTCGAGCAGGATCGAGCCGAGCCCGCGGCCCTGGTGGTCGTCGCGGACGACGAACGCGACCTCGGCCGCCGTGGACTGCGCGAGCCGCACGTAGCGCCCGATCGCGATGATCTCCCGGCCCAGCCAGAGCACGAGCGCGACGCGGTCGTGGTGGTCGACCTCGACGAAGTTCTTGAGGTCGCGCTCGGGGATGTGCGGGTAGGGGCTGAAGTAGCGGAAGTAGCGCGTGCGGTCCGAGAGGCGACCGTGGAACGCCACGACGTCGTCGGCGTCGGCGGCCGAGATCGGCCGCAGGTGGGCCGTCGCGCCGTCGGAGGCGACGACGTCGGCCTCCCAGTGCGCCGGGTAGGGCGCGTCGGGCACTGCCCGGACCTCGGCGGTCACGGCGTCCGGATCGGCCGTCCCCGTCGTCGACTCGGTCATCGCACGTCCCGGGTGGGGTCAGTCACGGGTGTCCTGGGGGTCGAGACCGTGCAGCGGGAACACCGCGCGCCGCGTCTCGAGCAGGAAGGGGTCGACCTCGACCTCGGTGAACCCGCCCCAGCGCTCGAAGTCGGTGGGCGCGTCCTCGGTCATCGAGGTCGGCAGCGGCCGGCGCGTCTTCTCCGTCGCGTAGGAGATCCAGTCGGCCGGGATCGGCCGCGAGGGCTCGACGTCACGGTCGAGCACGGTGGCCAGCAGGTGCGTCCACGAGCGCGGCACCGCCCGGAACAGCCCGTAGCCCCCGCCGCCGAGGGCGAGCCACTTGCCGTCGGTGTACTGGCCCGCCAGCTCGCGCAGGCTGCGGTAGATCGCGCGGTGGCCGTCGACCGAGAGCGACAGCTCGGCCAGCGGGTCCTCGTGGTGGGTGTCCACACCGCACTGGGTGACCAGGATCTGCGGCTGGAACGCCCGCAACAGGCCGGGGACGACGGCGTGGAACGCCCGCAGCCACCCGGCGTCGCGGGTGCGGGGCGGGAGCGCCAGGTTGACCGCCGTGCCCGACGCCGCGCCGTTGCCCAGCTCGGAGGCGAACCCCGTGCCCGGCCACAGCGTGCGCGGGTGCTGGTGCATCGAGATCGTCAGCACCCGGTCGTCGTCGTAGAACGCGGCCTGCACGCCGTCGCCGTGGTGGACGTCGGTGTCGATGTAGCAGATGCGCTCGTAGCCGTGGTCGAGCAGCCAGGAGATCGCGATCGCGCAGTCGTTGTAGACGCAGAAGCCCCACGCGTGGTCGGCCATCGCGTGGTGCAGGCCGCCGGCGATGTTCACCGCGCGGTCCGCGCGGCCCTCGGCGATCTCCCGGGCCGCCGCGATCGAGCCGCCGCACACCAGCGCGCTGGCCTCGTGCATGCCCTCGAAGATCGGGTTGTCCGTGGTGCCCAGCTGGTGGACCGGGTCGTCACCCTCGCGGGGGGCCCGCCGCACCGCCTCGAGGTAGGACGCGACGTGGATGCGCTCGACCTCGGCGTCCGGCGCCGGCGTCGGCACCAGCGGCTCGACGCCCTCGAGCACCCCGAGCGAGCGCGCCAGCCGCATCGTGAGGTCGAGCCGCACCGGGTGCAGCGGGTGGTCCTCCGAGAGCTTGTAGCCCAGCAGGCCCTCGTCCCACACCACGGCCACGCGGGCCGGGTCCACCGTCGCGCCGGAGCTGGTCACGGCCCCGACCGTACCGGCGTCAGGCCCCGGGCCCCGTCTCGACCGGGCGACCCGTGCCACACCAGTGCGACCAGCTGCCGACGTACAGCCCGGCCGGGTCGTCGGGCGCGCGCAGGCCCGCGTGCTCGAGGCCGAGCACGAGCATCGCGGCGCTCACCCCGGACCCGCAGTAGGCGCCGACCACCCCGGTGCCGTCCACGAGCGGGCGCAGCACCGCGGCCGTGTCGTCGGGCGCGCGCCAGTGCCCGTCGTCGATCAGCGACGCGGCCGGCAGGTTGGCCGCTCCCGGCACGTGGCCCGCGACGGGGTCGATCGGCTCGGTCTCGCCGCGGAAGCGCTCGGCGGCGCGCCCGTCCAGCAGCACCCCCTGCCCGGCGACCGACGCCGCGTCGTCCGCGGTGAGCACGGGCATGGACCCGGTGGTGATCTGCAGACCACCGGGGCGGCGCACGCCCCCGCTCGCCGTCGACACCTCGCCCCCGGCCGCGACCCACGCCGGCCAGCCGCCGTCGAGCACCGCGACCCGGTCGGGCCGCAGACCGGCCCAGCGCAGCACCCACCAGGCGCGGGCCGCCGCCATCCCGTCGCCGCCGTCGTAGACGACGACCTCGCTGTCGCGATCGGCGCCGGCGCGCTGCAGCGTCTCCTCGAGGACGTCCGGGTCGGGCAGCGGGTGGCGCCCGGCCGGCCCGGGCGGGCCGGCGAGCTCGGTGTCGAGGTCGACGTACACCGCCCCCGGGATGTGCCCGGCCTCGTGCTCGACGAGGCCCGGCGGGTCCTCCCGCGCGGCCGCCTTCCGCTCCTTCGCGGTCTTCGGCGGCGGGCGCAACGTCCACCGCACGTCGAGCACCACCGGCCGCTCGTTCTCGCGCGCGAGGGCGTCCCCCAGCCACGCGACGGGCACGACGGGGGTGGGCAGGGGACCAGCGGGGGTGGCCATGCGTCGATCGTGCCCTGCCGCCGGGAGTTCCCGCCGTCCGGTGTCCGATCTCGTCGGTAGTATCGCGGAGCGGAAAGGGGTGTGCATGAACGACCTCATCGACACCACCGAGATGTACCTCCGGACGATCTACGAGCTCGAGGAGGAAGGGGTCGTCCCCCTGCGGGCCCGGATCGCCGAGCGTCTGGAGCAGAGCGGGCCGACCGTCAGCCAGACCGTCGCGCGCATGGAGCGCGACGGTCTCGTGCACGTCGCCGGCGACCGCCATCTCGAGCTCACCGCCGCCGGCCGCGCCAAGGCCGTCGCCGTCATGCGCAAGCACCGCCTCGCCGAGCTGCTGCTCGTCAACGTCATCGGGCTCGAGTGGGAGAACGTCCACGTCGAGGCGTGCCGCTGGGAGCACGTCATGAGCGACGCGGTGGAGCGCAAGCTGTTCAACCTGCTCGGTGAGCCCTCGGTGTCCCCGTACGGCAACCCCATCCCCGGCCTCGAGGCGCTCCGCAGCGGCACCGAGATCGACGGCGAGGTCACCGCGCCCCAGCGCACCCCCACCCCCGACGAGGCCGGGCTCGTGCGCCTCGACGAGTTCGCGCGCAGCGGCGGCGGCAAGGTCGAGGTGCGCCGCATCGCGGAGCACATCCAGATCGACGAGCGGCTGATGGCCGACCTCAAGAGCGCCGGCGTCCTGCCCGGCAGCGACGTCGACGTCCTCGCCATCCCCCGCTTCGGCGACGCGGTCGGCGTCGGGCACAAGGGCGCGAACGCGCAGGTCGACCCGCTGGTGGCGCACGCGGTGCTGGTCCGCGCCCAGTAGTCCCGTCCCCCGCGCCGGGGAGGGCCGGCACGGCCCGGCAGACTGGCGGCCATGACGCTGGTGGTCACGGGCGGGGCGGGGTACGTCGGCAGCGTGTGCGCCCGGCACCTGCTGGACGCGGGCAACGACGTGGTCGTCGTCGACGACCTGACCACGGGTCACCGCGACGCGGTGCCCGACGGCGCGCGCCTGGTCGTGGGCGACGTCGCCGACGTCGCCGACGAGGTGCTCGGCGCCGGCGACGTCGACGGGGTGGTGCACTGCGCCGCCCGCTCGCTGGTCGGCGAGTCCACCGAGCAGCCGGCGAAGTACTGGCACGGCAACGTGGTCACCACGATCGCGCTGCTCGACGCCCTGCGCCGCCACCACGTGCCGCGCCTGGTCTTCTCCTCGACGGCCGCCACCTACGGCGAGCCCGAGACCTCGCCGATCACCGAGGACGCGCCCACCCGGCCCACCAACACCTACGGCGCCACCAAGCTCGCCATCGACCACGCGATCGGCAACTACGCCGCGGCGTCGGCGGGCGGGCTCGGCGCGGTGAGCCTGCGGTACTTCAACGTGGCCGGTGCCCACACCGGCACCACCGGTGTCCCGGCCCTCGGAGAGCGCCACGCCGTCGAGACCCACCTCATCCCGCTGGTGCTGCAGGTCGCGCTCGGGCAGCGCGAGGAGATCGCGGTGTTCGGCGACGACTGGCCCACCCCCGACGGCACCTGCGTGCGCGACTACATCCACGTCGACGACCTCGCCGAGGCCCACCTGCTCGCCCTCGACCTGCTCGCCCGCGGCGAGGCACCCGACGGCGGGCACCTCGTGTGCAACCTCGGCAACGGCACCGGCTTCTCCGTGCTCGAGGTGATCGAGGCGTGCCGCCGCGTCACGGGGCACCCGATCCCCGCCCGGGTCGCGCCGCGGCGCGCCGGCGACCCCGGCGTCCTGGTCGCGTCGTCGGCCCGGGCTCGCGACCAGCTGGGCTGGAAGCCGAGCCACACCGACCTCGACGGCATCGTCGCCGACGCCTGGGCCTTCGCCCGCTCGCGGTAGCCCTCACGCCGCCCGGCCCCGCAGGCGTGCCGCGGCGTCGGCGCTCGACTCCGCCATCAGCCGGCGCAACGCCGTGGCGTCCGCGCCGGAGGACACCAGCGCCCCGACGAGCCGGGCCAGCCGGTGCCCGGGGTCGGCCCGCCGGGCGCGCTCGAGCGCCACGCCCACGAGCGCCGAGCCCCCGCCGGCGATCAGCGCGCACGCGAGCAGCACCGCCGGCTCGGCGACCGACGGCGCCGGCAGCGACCGCGCCAGCAGGGTCCACAGCTGCTCGGCGGCGGCCACGTCCGCCGGCTCGGGGTCGACCGCCCAGCCCATGACGAGGTCGCGCACCGCCGGGACGCCGAGCGCGACGGCCTGGCGCGCGAGCTCGGCGTCGCCCAGCACGCGCCGGTCCGCCACCTCCGCGCGGGCCCCGACGACGGCCGCGAGGTCGCGCCGCGCGGCCGACGGACCGCCCAGCTCGCGGTCGAGCACGGCCGCCTCCCGCTCGGCCGTGATCAGCCCCGCCAGGCGCGGGCTGGTCGGCAGCGGGTCGAGTGTGGCCTCCAGCTCGTTGCGCGAGCCGTAGGTGACCCGGCCCGACACGGCCGAGGCGGCGGCCACCGCCCCGTCGTCGACGCGCCCGACCCGCCCCCCGCAGTCGCACGGCGGGTAGCAGCGCCAGGGCGCGCCGGTCTCCAGCCGCGGCGCCCACAGCCGGGCGAGCGGCGGCACCCCGCGCGCCCGGAAGGCAACGCTCACCGCGTCGGCCACGTCGGCGCGCGGCGGCCCACCGTCGGGCCCGTCGTCGGTGACGACGACGGCGATGACCTCGCTCGGGCCACCGGGCACCATCCGCGCCGCGCAGCCCGCCACCAGCTCCTCGACGTCGTCGGGGGCGGGCAGGTCGGCCCGGGCGACCGTCCCGAGACGCCGGTGCGGGCCGCCGCTCCGGGTCGAGCTCCGCTGCGCTCCGTCTCCCGAGCCGTGGACGGCCACCAGGACGAGCGAGTCCTCCGGCCGGAACCCGAGGAGGTGGGGCACGGCGGCGAGGAGCTCGCCGGGGTCGCCGACGCTGAGCCGGAGCTCGTCGGCGGCGGGGTCGGGCGGATGGGGGCGCTGTTCGGTGGTCACACCGGCTTCGACGCAGCAGCCCGCCCGGCGGATCCCACCAGATCGCACCTGTGGACAACTCGGCCGGACACCGGCGACCGGCTTGCCCGGGCCCGCGCCGACGGCGAGGGTGTGATCGTGCACCCGGTGGATCCCGCGCCCGAGCCCGTCCCGCCGGTCGGGGACGCCCCGCGCCGGGACTACGACCTCGTCGTCATCGGCTCCGGCCCGGGCGGGCAGAAGGCGGCCATCGCCGCGGCCAAGCTGGGCCGGCGGGTCGCCGTCGTCGAGCGCCGCGGGATGATCGGCGGGGTCTGCACGCAGACCGGCACCATCCCGTCGAAGACGCTGCGCGAGGCCGTCCTCTACCTCACCGGCTACGCCATGCGCGGGCTCTACGGCGAGAGCTACCGCGTCAAGCAGGACATCACCGTGCAGGACCTCCTCGCGCGCACCCACTTCGTCATCGGGCGCGAGGAGGAGGTCATCCGCGCGCAGCTGCAGCGCAACCGCGTCGACCTGCTCGCGGGCGCGGCCCGTTTCGTCGACGAGCACGCCGTCGAGGTGCTCGGCGACCGCCGCGGGGAGCACCAGGTCGTCTCCGCCGACCGCATCGTCATCGCGACGGGCACCCGCCCGGCGCGCCCGCCGCAGGTCGAGTTCGACGACCGCCGCGTCCTGGACTCCGACGGCATCCTGACCATGGAGCACATCCCGTCGAGCATGGTCGTCGTCGGGGCCGGCGTGATCGGCATCGAGTACGCCTCGATGTTCGCCGCCCTGGGCACGCGCGTGACCGTCGTCGAGCGGCGGCCGCAGATGCTCGACTTCTGCGACGCCGAGGTCGTCGAGTCGCTGAAGTTCCACCTGCGCGACCTCGCGGTGACGTTCCGGTTCGGCGAGGAGGTGTCGGGGGTGTCGGTGTCCGAGCGCGGCACCGTCACGAGCCTCGCGTCGGGCAAGAAGATCCCGGCCGAGACGGTGATGTACTCCGCGGGCCGCCAGGGCGTCACCGACGAGCTGCAGGTGGAGCGCGCCGGGCTCGAGACCGACAGCCGGGGGCGCATCAAGGTCGACGACCACTTCCGCACCGCCGTGCCCCACATCTACGCCGTCGGCGACGTCATCGGCTTCCCGGCGCTCGCCGCGACGTCGATGGAGCAGGGCCGCCAGGCGGCGTACCACGCGTTCGACGAGCCGGCCCACTCCATGGCCGAGGTGTCGCCCTTCGGGATCTACACGATCCCCGAGGTCAGCTACTGCGGCGCGACCGAGGCCGAGCTCACCGAGAAGGCGGTCCCCTACGAGGTGGGCATCTCGCGCTACCGCGAGCTCGCCCGCGGCCAGATCGTCGGCGACGACTACGGGATGCTCAAGCTGCTGGTCTCGCCGGAGACCCACGCGCTGCTCGGGGTGCACGTCTTCGGGACGTCGGCCACCGAGCTGGTGCACATCGGCCAGGCGATCATGGGGTGCGGCGGGACCGTCGACTACCTGGTCGACGCCGTGCTGAACTACCCGACCCTGTCGGAGGCCTACAAGGTCGCCGCCCTCGACGCCACGAACAAGATCCGTGCCCTCGAACAGTTCACCTGAGCCCGGGTTCGCGCGCGACCGGTTCGTCCTGCCGCGCGCGCCCGACGGCGGCGACGCCGTCTACCTCGCCGGCAACTCCCTGGGCGCCCAGCCCCGCTCCGCGCGGGCGGCGCTGCTCTCCGCGGTGGACGACCAGTGGGCGCGCGTCGGCGTCGCGGGCTGGGAGGAGTGCGGCTGGTGGGCGACGCCCCAGCGGCTCGGCGACCGGGTGGGCGCGCTGGTCGGGGCCGCGCCGGGCCAGGTCGTGGTGGGCGACTCGACGTCGGTGCAGCTCTTCGGCGCGCTGATCGCCGCGGCGCGGCTGCGGCCCGACCGCGGCGTGCTGTTGTCGGACGCCGGCCACTTCCCCACCGACCGCTACCTCGCGACGTCGGTCGCCCGCCTGACAGGGCTCGAGCTCGTCACCGGGGCACCGCCGGCGATGGCCCCCGACGCCGGGACCGCCGTCGTCGCCGTCCCCGCGGTCGACTTCCGCACCGGCGAGCGCTGGGACCTGGGCGCGATCACGGCGCGCGCCCACGAGGCCGGCGCCGTCGTCGTCGCCGACCTGTCGCACGCGGCCGGGGTGCTGCCGGTGGAGCTCGACGCGCTGGGGGTCGACCTCGCCGTCGGCTGCACCTACAAGTACCTCAACGGCGGGCCGGGCGCCCCGGCGTTCGCGTACGTCGCCGCCCACCACCACGACGCCCTCGAC
Source organism: Actinomycetospora chlora (assembly GCF_039542135.1). Classification (NCBI taxonomy): domain Bacteria; kingdom Bacillati; phylum Actinomycetota; class Actinomycetes; order Pseudonocardiales; family Pseudonocardiaceae; genus Actinomycetospora; species Actinomycetospora chlora. The sequence continues at coordinate 34,678 of NZ_BAABHO010000032.1, read as the reverse complement.
CCGCCGCTGACCGGCTGGACCGGCCACGCCGACCCGTTCGGCATGACCGAGGCGTGGACGCCCGCACCGGGCGTCGGGCGGCTGCGGGTGGGGACGCCGCCGATGCTCTCGATGCTCGCCCTCGACGGCGCGCTGGAGGTGTTCGACGGTGTCCACCTCGCCGGAGTGCACGCCGCGTCGCTGGCGCTGGGCGACGCGTTCCTGGCGGCCCTGCCACCGGCGGTCGAGGTCGTCACCCCGCGCGAGCACGCGCGGCGCGGCGGGCACGTCGCCGTCCGCGTCCGGGACGCCGACGGGATGTGCGCCGCGCTGGCCCGCCGCGGCGTCGTCGTCGACGCGCGCCCGCCCGACCTGCTGCGCTTCGGCTTCGCGGCGCCGTACGTGACCCTCGACGACGCGCGTACCGCCGCCCGCGAGCTCGCGGCACTCCTCCCCTGAGCCCGCCCCGGAACGAGCGAACGCGCCGTTCGCTGCGCTGGAAGCAGCGAACGGCGCGATCGTTCCGCGAGAGACGGGGCGGCTCAGCTTCCCGTCGGGAAGCGCAGGTTGGCGCCGACGCCGTCCTGCAGCTCCGCGCCGCCGCCGAGGACCTGCAGGTCGCCGCCGAGGGCGCCGACCGCGTGCAGCAGCACCTGCTCGGCCGGGCGGGCCACCGGCTCGGTGTCCGACATCTGCTCGAGGTTCTTCGGGTCGGTGGAGATCTGCTCGGGCGAGGACCCGACGTAGAGCTCGCCGGGCACCTCCTGGCCGTCGACCAGCAGCAGCGTGTCGACCGCGCCCTGGCGGGCGGCCTCGAGGACCGGCTCGAGGCCCTCGACCGCGTTGGCGTGGCCCTTGCCCTCCTCGAAGCGCTCGCGCACGCGGGTCTCCCGCTCCGTGGCGACGACGCCGGCCGCGGTGAGCAGCTCGTCCTCGAGCGCGTCCTCCGACGCGCCGCGGTGACGGCTACCCGACTCGACCTCGCGGGTGATCTCGGCGAGGTCGTTCGGCAGCTCGTTGCGCACCGCCGAGCGGCCCTGGATCTCGCCGGCGAGCACGATCAGCTCGGGGCGGAACTGCTTGACCGCGCTGCGGATGCCCTTGACCACCTCGTCGGCGTTCTCGTACGAGGCCATCTCGTGGCGGTTCTGGCGGGTGCGGTTGCCGAGGCCCCCGCCGCGGGCCTTGTGCACGGTCTCGATGGCCTGGCCCTTGATCGTCTCCTCGGAGAGCTCGCGGGCGCCCTCGGCGTTGTCGGCGATCACCTGGTAGAGGTCGCCGCCGGTCTGGTCGACCACCGCGAGCAGCACGCGGACCGAGCCGGTCTGGCTGCGGTAGTAGCGGCCGAGCTCGGGCAGCGGTGACCACACCGCGACGTCACCGGCCGCGTCGACGGCCTCGACCTCGTCGTCGAAGAGCACGCCCTCGGCCGACGCCACGAGCACGCGCCCGACGCCGGTGACCGACCCGGGCCGCTCGCCGGCGAGCTCGTCGTCCAGCGCCGCGATCGTCTTGTCGTCCGCGCCGGCGTCCTTCAGCTGCTTCTGCAGGTCCTTCCAGCGCAGCTCGACCTGCTTCGCCGAGTTCTCCCCGGCCTGCACGGCCTCGAGGTAGACCGTCGCGAACGGGCCCGGCCGCTCGTAGATGTCACGGGTGCGCGACAGGTCCATCCGGTGTTCCTCCTGCTCCACCCCGCCCGGGGGTGGGCGGGGAACGTCGATGTCGTACCGGACGACCTACCCTGTCGCCCCCGTCGCCATGCGTCGTGCGCGGGGGTGCGGTAAGCCGTGCGACGTGCGGGAGATTCCGGTCGACGAGGTGGCCGACACCGTCCGGCGGTTGTGCGTCGAGACCAACCACGAGCTGCGCGGCGACCACGTCGCCGCCCTGCGGCGGGCGCGGGACGACGAGCAGTCCCCGATCGGGCAGGAGGTGCTCGACCGCCTGCTCGCCAACGCCGAGGTGTCCGCCCGCGAGCGGATCGCCTTCTGCCAGGACACCGGCTACGCGGTGTGCTTCCTCGAGATCGGTCAGGACGTCCACTTCACCGGCGGCTCGCTGGCCGCGGCCCTCGACCGCGGCGTCGCCGAGGGGTACCGCGAGGGCTACCTGCGGGCGTCGCTGGTCCGCTCCCCGGTCGACCGGGTCAACACCGGCGACAACACCCCGGCGATGGTCCACTACGACCTCGTCGAGGGCGACGGCGTGCGCCTGACGCTGCTGGTCAAGGGCGCGGGCTGCGACAACATGTCGGCGCTGCGCATGCTCACCCCGGCCGCGGGCGTCGAGGGCATGAAGAGGTTCGTGGTCGAGACGATCGAGTCCGCCGGCCCCAGCGCGTCGCCGCCGGTGACGGTCGGGATCGGCATGGGGGGCACGTTCGACCGCGCCGCGGTGCTGGCGAAGAAGGCGCTGACCCGCGAGCCCACCGGCTCCGCGTCGCCGGACCCGAAGCTCGCCGAGCTGGAGGCCGAGCTCGTCGACGCGATCAACGCCACGGGCATCGGGCCCGCCGGCTTCGGCGGGACGGTCACCACCGTCGCCGTCCACGTCGAGGCCTACCCGACGCACATCGCGGCCTTCCCCGTCGCGATCAACCTCGACTGCCACTCCCACCGCGTCCGGACGGTGACCCTGTGACACGCCCGGAGCCGACGTCACTCCAGCTGCCCCTCGACGCCGACGCCGTCCGCGAACTGCGCAGCGGCGACTCCGTGCTGCTGTCGGGCCCGCTCGTCACCGGCCGGGACGCCGCCCACGGACGGTTCGCCGAGGCCATCGCGCGCGGCGAGGACCTCCCGTTCGACCCGGCCGGCGAGACGCTCTACTTCGTCGGTCCCACCCCGGCCCGGCCCGGCCACCCGATCGGCGCAGCGGGGCCCACGACGGCGTCGCGGATGGACGCCTGGTCGCCGCTGCTCGTCGAGCGCGGGCTGCGGGGCATGATCGGCAAGGGCCGGCGCTCGGACACCGTCAAGGACGCCATGCGCGAGCACGGCTGCGTCTACTTCGGCGCGATCGAGGGCACGGCCGCCCTGCTCTCGCAGTGCGTGACGTCGGCGGAGGTCATCGCCTACTCCGACCTGGGGGCGGAGGCGGTGCACCGTCTCGAGGTGCGCGACTTCCCCGCCCTCGTCGTCAACGACCTGTACGGCGGCGACCTCTACCGCGACGGTCCCGCGCGCTGGCGACGCGCCTGACCGCTCCCCCCTCGCAAACCGGACGACCGTCGCCCCGGCCCTGCCCCGGCGCCGCCGTGGTGCTCTGATCGAGCCCTACGCGACGACACCCGGAGGGCGACATGCAGTACGACGCGGTCCTGGCCGAGACGATCGGGATCAGGGGGCACGGCGACGACGAGATCGAGGCCTACACCGCGCGGCCGATGGACGGCGCGTCCCGCGGCGGGATGATCGTCATCCACCACATGCCGGGCTACGACGCCGCCACCAAGGAGATCACCCGGCGGTTCGCGACGATGGGCTACCACGCCGTCTGCCCGAACCTCTACACCCGCGAGGCACCCGGCGCCGACCCCGACGACGCCGCGGCGACCGCGCGGGCGCAGGGCGGGGTGCCCGACGAGCGCTTCGTCGGCGACGCGGCGGGCGCCGCGCGCTGGCTGCGCTCGCTGCCGACGTCCAACGGGAAGGTCGGCGCCATCGGCTTCTGCTCGGGCGGGCGCCAGGCGGTGCTCACCGGCATCGCCGTCGACGTCCAGGCGGCGATCGACTGCTACGGCGCGTTCGTCGTCGGCACCCCGCCCGAGGGCTTCCCGCTGCAGGTCCAGCCCCTGGCCGACCGCATCGGAGAGCTCGACGCACCCCTGCTCGGCCTGTTCGGCAACGAGGACTCCTACCCCTCCCCCGACCAGGTCGACGAGCTGGAGAAGCTCCTGCAGGAGAACGGCAAGCCCTACGAGTTCCACCGCTACGACGACGCGGGGCACGCGTTCTTCTCCGTCGACCGCCCGGCCTACCGCGTGGCCGCCGCCGTCGACGGCTGGGAGCGCATCCGGGAGTTCCTCGCGCGGCACCTGGCGGGCTGAGCCGTGTGCACCTACAGCACCGAGAAGCTGGCGCTGGAGAAGTCCAGCGGCAAGGGCCCCGACGGCTGGTTCCCGCTCGAGACGGCGACGGTCTACTACGACCACCCCGTCCATGCGCCCGACGAGCACACCGTCAACATCGACTTCCTGAACCCCGGCCGCGGGCCCGGCGCCCGGGTCGCCGTCGAGCTGAGCCTCGACTCGGCGCGTGAGCTGCTCGCGGCCCTCCAGACCACCGTGGACCGCGCGGCCCACCACTAGCCCGCACGCTCGGCGCCGTCCCGCTCGGGGACGGCGCCTTGCACTACCGACTATCACGATATATCGTTGACGTGTCGCGAACGAACGTAGAAGGAGGAGCGACATGAACAACGAGTTCCCCGGCGGACGCCGGGACTTCGGAGAACACCCCCACCACGAGGGACGCGGGCACGGCCCGCACCGTCACGGTGGGTTCGCCCGCGAGGCGATGTTCGGCGAGTTCGCCGGCGGTCCGCGCGGAAAGTTCCGCCGCGGGCGCCGCGGCGGGCCCTTCGGCCGGCCGGGTGGCCCCGGCTTCGGCCCGGGTGGCGGCCCCGGCTTCGGTGGCCCCGGCTTCGGCGGCTTCGGCCCCGGCGGCGGCGGCCCCCGCGGTGGACACCGCGGACGTCGCGCGCGCGGTGACGTGCGCACGGCGGTGCTGGCCCTCCTCGCGGAGGAGCCGATGCACGGCTACCAGATCATCCAGGAGATCGGCGAGCGCTCCGGCGGCTCGTGGCGCCCCAGCCCGGGGTCGGTCTACCCGACGGTGTCGCAGCTGGCCGACGAGGGCCTGGTGCGCACCGAGAAGGCCGAGGGCCGGTCGGTGATCCACCTGACCGACGCCGGCCGCACCTACGTCGACGAGCACCGCGAGGAGCTCGACGCCGTGTGGAACACCGCGGCGGCCGAGGACGGCTTCACCTCGCTGCGCGAGGCGGGCCGAGGGCTCGCCGGCGCCGTGGCGCAGGTCGCCCAGGTCGGGCGCGACGAGCAGGTCGCCGAGGCGGTGCGCCTGCTCGACGAGACCCGCCGGAAGCTCTACCTGCTGCTCGCGGGCGAGGAGACCGGCACGACCCCGGAGAGCACTCCCGACTCCGGGGACGAGCCGGGCACGGCCGGGTGAGCGTCACCCGCCGGCAACACGGAGGTGACGTGGCGTCACACGTCCGGCCTAGGCTCCCGGATTCGCTGATCTCCGCGAGACCGAGGAGGCGTGGCACCGGCCGTGCTCCTGCGCCGACCCCCGTCCGGACCACCCTCGCCCGGCCCCGTCCTGCGGGACGTGCCGGGCGAGGAGTGGGTCCTGCAGTACCGCACCGTCCACGGCTACCGCCGTGCCTTCCGCATGGCGGGCTCGGGGCCGGTGCTCCTGCTGATCCACGGCATCGGTGACGACTCGTCGACGTGGCGCCCGCTGCTCGACGACCTCGCCCGGGACCACACCGTCCTCGCCCCGGACCTGCTCGGTCACGGCGGCTCGGACAAGCCGCGCGGCGACTACTCCGTCGCCGCGTACGCCAACGGCATGCGCGACCTGCTCGGCGTCCTCGACATCGACCGGGCCACGCTCGTCGGGCACTCGCTCGGCGGCGGCGTCGCCATGCAGTTCGCCTACCAGTACCCCGAGCGCACCGAGCGGATCGTGCTCATCGGCGCCGGCGGCGTCTCCCAGTCGGTGAGCCCCGCGCTGCGCGCGGCTTCGCTGCCCGGCGCGCAGCTGCTGCTCGGGCTGCTCGGGCTGCCCGGCATGCGCAGCCAGACCGAGGCCGTGATGTGGGCCCTGACCCGCCTGGACCACCCGCTGGGCCGCGACGCCGAGGACCTCGTGCGCATCGTCGACGCCCTGCCCGACGCCACCAGCCGCAGCGCCTTCCTGCGCACGCTGCGCGCGGTGGTCGACTGGCGCGGCCAGGTCGTCACGATGCTCGACCGCTGCTACCTCACCGCGGGCATGCCGACGCTGCTGCTCTGGGGCTCCGACGACATGATCGTGCCCGTCGAGCACGCGCAGCTCGCGCACGACGCCATGCCCGGCAGCCGCCTCGAGGTGTTCGACGGGGCCGGGCACTTCCCGTTCCACACCCACCCCGACGAGGTCCTGGCCGCGATGCGGACGTTCCTCGGCGAGAGCCAGCCGGCGCACTGGAGCGCCGCCGAGTGGCGCGAGCTGCTGCGCCGCGGGCGCGAGGGTTAGGCGTCGGCATCACCGCGGCGACGGGGTCGCGCGATGGGTGAGGATGGGCGGGTGAGCTCCCCCGCTGCGACCACCCCCGACGACCCCTACCTCTGGCTCGAGGACGTCACCGGCGACGAAGCGCTGTCCTGGGTGAAGGAGCGCAACGCGGAGTCGCTCGACGTCCTGACGGGCTCCGAGCGGTTCGCCGAGCTGCGCGACGGGCTGCGCGCCGTCCTCGACGCCGACGACCGGATTCCCTACGTCCGCCGACGCGGGGAGCTGCTCTACAACTTCTGGCAGGACGCCGAGCACCCCCGTGGCCTGTGGCGGCGCACCACCCTGGAGAGCTACCGCGGCGGCGACCCCGACTGGGAGCTGCTGCTCGACGTCGACGCGCTGGCGAGCGCCGAGGACGAGAACTGGGTCTGGGCGGGCGCCGGCGTGCGCTACCCGGACTACTCGCGCGCGCTCGTCCAGCTCTCCCGCGGCGGCGCGGACGCGACCGTCGTGCGGGAGTTCGACCTGGACGCCAAGGAGTGGATCACCGACGGCTTCACCCTGCCCGAGGCGAAGAGCCGCATCGGGTGGATCGACGAGGACACGGTGTTCGTCGGCACCGACCTCGGCCCGGGCTCGCAGACGACGTCGGGCTACCCGCGGGTGATGCGGCGCTGGCGGCGCGGCCAGGACGTGGCCGACGCCGAGGTGGTGTTCACCGCCGACGAGACCGACGTGTCGGCCTTCGCCGCGCACGACCACACCCCGGGCTACGAGCGCGACTTCGTGGGCCGCAGCCCCGACTTCCACACCACCGAGGAGTTCCTGCTCCGCGGGGACGGCACCCAGGTCCGCATCGACGTCCCCCCGGACGCGGACACCGACGTCGAGCGGGAGTGGCTGCTGGTCCGCACGCGCTCGCCGTGGTCGGTGGACGGCGTCGAGCACCCGGCGGGCGCGCTGCTGTGCTTCGACTTCGAGGCGTTCCTCGCCGGCGACCGCACCGCCCGCGTGCTGTTCGAGCCCACCCCGAGCCGCTCGCTGAGCTACCACGCGTGGACGAAGAACCACCTGGTCCTGGCCGTGCTCACCGACGTCGTCACCCGGCTCGAGGTGCTGACGCCGGCGCAGGACTGGGCGCGCCGCGAGCTGCCGGCCGGGCCGGACCTCGGCTCGGTGGACCTCATGGGCGTCGACCCCGACAACGGCGACGAGTACTTCCTCGACACCGACGGCTACACCCGGCCGTCGACGTTCCTGCGCGGGGAGCTGGGCGAGTCGTCCGACCCGGAGCCGGAGGTGCTGCGCACCGCCCCGGCGCGCTTCGACGCGACCGGGCTGGAGGTGCGGCAGTTCTTCGCGACCTCCGACGACGGCACCACGATCCCCTACTTCGTCGTCGGACGGGTCGCAGACGTGCCGGGCCCGACGCTGATGACCGGCTACGGCGGCTTCGAGATCGCCCTGACGCCGGGGTACAGCGGCGTCATCGGGCGGGGGTGGCTGGCCCGTGGCGGGACGTACGTCGTCGCCAACATCCGCGGCGGCGGCGAGTACGGGCCGACGTGGCACACGTCGGCGCTCGGCGAGCACCGGCACCGCGCGTACGAGGACTTCGCGGCCGTGGCCCGCGACCTCGTCGCCCGCGGCATCACCACCGCGTCGCAGCTCGCGATCCACGGCGGCAGCAACGGCGGGCTGCTCATGGGCGTGATGCTGACGCGCTACCCGCAGCTCTTCGGGGCGATCGTGGTGATGGTGCCGCTGTTCGACATGCGGCGCTTCCACCTGCTGCTCGCGGGGGCGTCGTGGATGGCGGAGTACGGGGACCCGGACGACCCCACCGCGTGGGGCTGGATCTCGCAGTACTCGCCGTACCAGAACCTCTCCGCCGACGCGTCCTACCCACCGGTCCTCGTGACGACCTCGACCCGCGACGACCGCGTCCACCCGGGCCACGCGCGCAAGGCCGTCGCGCGGCTGCGGGAGCAGGGCCACGCCGTCGAGTACTACGAGAACACCGAGGGCGGCCACGGCGGCGCCGCCGACAACGCCCAGCGCGCGTTCCAGTGGGCACTGGTGTTCGAGTTCTGCTGGCGACAGGTGGGCTGAGGGGCCTCACGCGGCGCCGACGTCTCGGAGTGGGCCGTGAGGGTTCGGATTCCGGGAGATCCGGAGCCCTCCCGGCCCACTCGGCGCGACGTTCAGGGCAGGTCGTGCCGACCGGCCTTGATCTCGTCGACGAAGGAGGCCCAGGACTCGCGCGAGTGGAGCTGATGACCGCGCTCCGGGCGCTTCGAGTCCCGGAGCAGGACGCGGTCGCCGTCGAAGGCGACCTCGACGCAGTTGCCCGGTCCGCAGAAGGACGAACGGTGGAACTGGGGAGCTGGCTCGGACACGCGACGCCTTTCACCTCTGCCGTCAGGTCTCGAGGAGTCGCCACACCAACGCCTGGCTCTCTTCGGGGGAGAGCGATGTGCCCTGGAGGTCGTCGAACGACGACAGGAACGGCTCCACGTCGGCTGGATCGTAGAAGTACGCGTCATGGAATGCGGACTCGAGGTTGACCACGGTCGGGTCGATGTCGCTCTCCCGAGGGACGAACACCGTGAACGGGCTGAGGAGTGCCGCGTGCGGGGGCGCATCGAGAGAACGGATACGGATGTCGAACCGGCCCGTCAGCTGCGCGAGGTACTCGTACTGCTCGCGCATGACCTCCGGGCTCCCGACCGACCGTCGCAGGACGGACTCGTCGACCACGATGCGCAGTGCCGGCGGGTTGGTGGTCTCGAGGATGCCCTGCCTCCCGATCCGTACGGTGATCAGGCCATCGATCGCGGCCCGGTCGAGATGCCCCATCATCGAGCGGATCAGGGCCTCCGCGTAGCCACGGGTCTGCAGGAGCCCGTGCAGGTAGGGAGCACAGTAGGAGCGGATCTCGGCGGCCTCCGCCTCGAGTGACACGTAGTGGTCGAGATCGGCGGGGCTGGCGTCGGAGTAGGGGTGCCACCATCCCTGCGACTTGCCCTCGCTCACCCACCGCTCCGCGCGCCGGCGGTAGTCCTCGTCCTCGACGCCGTAGAGCGTCAGGAGGTTGCGGACGTCCCACACCTTGGCCGGCGACAGACCGTTCTCCAGCCGGCTGATCTTGCTCGGGGAGACCTCGAGCTCCCGAGCCGCCTGCTCGAGACTCAGGCCGGCGCGGTCACGGAGACGGCGCAGCTCGGCACCCAGGCGCCGACGGACGACGACCGGCCCGAACGAGCGCTCGGTCACCTACTTCCTCCTCGGTCGGCGGCTGTCGCGACTGACCTGCTGAACCGTGCAACTTGCACCGTAAGCCCTTGCGCAAGCGTTGCTTCTCGTGACGCCGCGCCCTAGCGTCGAGCTATCGAACGAGCGGGCGAGCCGGTCTGAGGAGAAGCACACCAGCACCACCTCCGCGGGGGGAGCACTCATGGCGACGGATCCAGCAGGCGACGACCAACCCGGCACGACCACGGGCTCACGACGGCCCGGCGACGTGCTCGCCCGGGCGATCCGCGCCGCCGGCCTGGAGTTCAACCTCCGCCGCCGGATCGAGGCGATGCTCGCCAACATGCGTGCCTACGGGCACGGGGAGGAGCTCCGCCCCGACGACCAGCGCACCACGGTCATGGCGTTCCAGCTCTGCTGCCTGCAGGCCCGCCTGCCCGACCTCGACCCGCGACCTGCGCCACCGTTCCTGGAACCGACCGTCTGACACCCGGGCACGTGGACGTCCGACCATCCTGGACGGTCGTCTGTGCTACGTAATACAGTCGGGAAATGCGCGCCGTCCGGGGATTCGCCTGATGCCTGCCGCCGACTCGTCACCGGCGACGTTCCGCGTGAGCCCCGAGGAGCGGTACCTGCTGGAGGCCGTCGCGCACTACACGGGCAAGACGATGTCGGCGTTCGTGCGCGAGGCGGCGCTGGTGCTGGCCCGCAAGGTCGTCGACGACGCCGGGCCCGAGGCCGTCCTCGAGGGCGACCGGCAGTGGAGCGAGAAGGGCAAGCTCACCGTCGAGGAGCGCCGGGCCGCCCTCGAGAAGCAGCGCGAGATGTCCCACGACGACGGGCGCTGACCCCTCCTACTGCACCGTGAACAGCCCGTTCGGCGGGCCGCCGGTCTCGCGCACGATCGACCACGCCGCGTCGTAGAAGCGGTCCCGCGCCAGGTTCAGCAGCGCCCGGTGCTCCACCGAGCGCTCCGCGAGATCCTCGAGCACCGGCACGAGCACCACGATGACGCCGACAAGGTACTCGGTCTCGACGGCGCGCCCGGGCGCCGCGTAGTGCCGCACGATCTGCAGGAAGCGCATCGCGAACGCAGCGGTCTCGACCAGCGGCGCGCCGTCGGCGACGTGGTCGACGTCGTGCAGCGCGAGCGGGTACTGCGGCGGGACGGCGAACTCGTCCTGCACCACCTCGAAGACGCGCGCCGCGAGGGGATGGAGGTCGAGCACCTCCTGGGGCTTGCCGCCCTCGGATCGCACCCCGTCACCCCCCGCCGCTCCCACCCGTCGAGGAACGGTAGGCACTCACTCGACCGAACGACAGTCCCACCCTCACCAGAGGTCGCGCGTGAACCAGTGGTGGGCGTACGGGTTGGCGTTGTAGGGCTCGGTCTCGACGAAGCCCTCCCGCAGGTAGAGCGCGCGGGCCTCGAGCAGGTCGTCGGCGGTGTCGAGCACCAGCCGGCGCAGTCCGGCCTCGCGCGCGAGCTCGGTGAGGTAGGCGAGCAGGCGCCGCCCGAGCCCCTGCCCGCGGACGGCCGGGTCCACCCACATCCGCTTGATCTCCCCCGCCCCGGCCGGCACGTCGGCGCCCTCGTACCGCAGGCCGCCGCACCCGACGACGCGCTCGCCCTGCCGGGCGACGACGAAGACGCCAGCCGGCGGGACGAGCGCGAGGGGGTCGTCGGCGAGGAACTGGTCCGACCACGACGGCTCCGGGGCCTTCTCGGGCCACCGCGCGGCGAGCTCGCCGGCGTAGGCACGCAGGGCCGTCAGCCCGTCGGTCGAGTCGGGGCGCACGGCGGACAGGACGATCTCCACGGCCCCATCCTGCCGATCACCCGTTCCAGTCCACCAGCTGCACGATCACGCGGTTGGGGTCGCGGACCTGGAACGCGCGCTCGCCCCACGGCTCGACGGTGAGCGGCATGGTGATCGCCACGCCCTCGCGCTCGAGGCGCGCGAGCTCGCCCTCGAGGTCGTCGACGACGAACGCGAGGATCAGCCCGGCCGCGTGCTCGTCGCGCTGGTCGGCGGGCAGCGTCTCCAGCCCGGTGCGCAGGAAGACCACCGACATGCCGGCGTCCTCCCGCGTCAGGGACGCGAAACCGTCGGCCGCCATGGCCTGCGTGAACCCGAAGTGCTCGACGAGGAACGCCGCGGACGCCGCGGGGTCGGCGACGGTGAGGGAGACGGCGGACGCACTGATCTGCATGGAGCCCTCTTTCTTCGTACGCTGTACAACGTACGTTGTACACGGTTTCGTGCAACGATGCCGCCGATGACCGACGACCCGGCGCGCACGCTCGCCCTGCTCTGGCGTCTCGAGCGCCCGACCGGCACGCGGGGACCCCGCCGGGGGCTCGACCTCGACGCCGTCGTCGCCACCGCGACGGCCCTGGCCGACGGAGGTGGCCCCGACGGGCTGGCGACGCTCACCGTCCGGCGCCTGGCCGCCGAGCTCGGCGTCGCCCCGATGACGCTCTACACCTACGTGCCGGGGCGCGAAGAGCTGGCCGACCTCGTCGTCGACGCCTCGTACGCCGCCGCGCCGCGGGCGGACACCACGGGCCGGCCCTGGCGCGAGCGCCTCACCGCGGTCGCCGAGGAGAACCGCGCCCTGCACCGCCGCCACCCCTGGACCGCGCGCGTCGACCCGTCGCGGCCCGTCCTCGGGCCGGGCGAGACCGCCAAGTACGAGCACGAGCTCGCCGCGTTCGACGACCTGGCCGACCTCGCCGGGCTGGACGACGTCGACCGCGACGCGGCCCTGACCTTCCTGCTCGACGTCGTCCGCGCCGCCGCGCTCGTGGAGCAGGGCTCGGCCGGGGACGACGGCCCGGAGTGGTGGGCCGCGCGGGCCCCCGTGCTGGCCCGCGTACTCGACCCCGAGCGCTACCCCCGGGCCGTGCGCGTGGGCACGGCGGCGGGCGCCGCGCAGGGGTCGGCCCGCGACCCCGACCGCGCCTGGCGGTTCGGCCTGGCGCGGGTGCTCGACGGCCTCGCCGCGATGGTCAGCCCGGGGACGACCCGCTGAGCACGTGCCGGTCGCGCCCGGCGCCGATCCCCATCAGCGCCGTCGGCACCACGAGCACGATCATGACCACGAGCGGCACGGTCCAGCCGTCGGTGAGGTCGTGCAGCGCGCCGAGACCGAACGGGCCGAGTGCCGCCAGCGTGTAGCCGATGCCCTGCGCCATCGCCGAGAGCTCCGAGGTGTGCGCGGTGTCGGGCGAGCGCAGGGTGATGAGCAGCAGCCCGAGGGCGATGTTCGAGCCCTGCGCGACGCCGACGAGCACCATCCACAGCGCGGACACCGAGCCGGGCGCGAGGATCAGCCCCGCGTAGCCGGCGACGTAGAACACGCAGGTCGACGCCACGAGCACGCTCTGGCTGCGGCGGCGCATCGCCACCGACGGCATCGTCGCCGAGAAGACCAGACCCACGATCCCGGCCAGCGAGAGCAGCAGCCCGGCCTCGGCGGGGCTGCGGCCGGCGTCGACGTAGATCGTCGGGATCCACGCCGACGTTGCGTAGAACTGCAACGACTGCAGCCCCATGAACAGGGTGACCTGCCAGGCCAGCGGGTCGCGCAGCAGGCCGCGGCGCATGGCCGCGGCCTCCCCGACGGGCTGCGACGGCACGGTGCGGTGCCGCGCGCGGGGCACCCACACCGCGAGGGTCGCCAGCGTCAGCAGCCCCCACAGCCCGAGCGTCCAGCGCCAGTCGAGGCCCGTCGCCCGCTGCAGCGGCACGGTGACCGCCGCGGCGAGCGCCCCACCGCCCGTCAGCACCATCGAGTACGCGCCGGTCATGGCCCCGGTGCGGTGCGGGAAGTCGCGCTTCACCAGCGTCGGCAGCGACACGTTGCCGACGGCGATCGCGGTGCCGACGAGCACGCTGCCGCCGAGGATCACCGCGAGCGAGTCGACGATCCGCAGGGCGATGCCCGCGGCCAGCACGACGAGCGCCGTGACGAGCAGCCGCTCGAGCCCCCACCGCCGGGCGAGCCGTGGCGCGATCGGGGCGAGCAGCCCGAAGCACAGCACGGGCAGGCTGGTCAGCAGGCCGGCGACGCCCGAGGAGACACCGAGGTCCTCGCGGGCCTGGTCCACCAGGGGCGCGACGCCGACGACGGGCGGGCGCAGGTTGGCCGCGAGCAGCAGGACCGCGAAGGCCGCGAGCGCCCCGCCGCGCCGCGCCGTGGTGGACGCGGCCGGCGCGCTCACGTCCACAGCGCCGCGACCTCCGCCGCCCGCGCCCGGCCCTGCTCGTACCCGGCGGCGGCCGACCCGGGCATGGTCGCCGGGTCGAGCACGTTCGTCCCGAACGCGGCGACCGACGCCTCGTCGGCGATGATCGCGACCGCCTGCGTCTCGGGGTGCTGCTCCTGGCGGTGCTCGACCTCCTGGGACACCGACCGGAACGGGCCGCCCGCGGGCGGGTCGAGCGGGGCGACGACGAGCACGCGGTCGGCCGGGCCGGTGATCTCGAAGCCGTCGTCGTCGGCCCGGGCCACGTGCACGATCGACGCCACGCCCCCGTCGACGTAGCGGCGCCTGCCCGCGGTCATCGGCGGCCACACGCCGGGCACCGCGCAGCTCGCGGCCACGGCGTCGACCAGGTCCACCCGGGCGTCGCGGGTGAAGACGGCGAGCTCGCCGGTCTCGGCGTCGACCGCGGAGATGCGCAGGTCGGCCCGCGGCCACTCCTTCACCGGGAGCCGGGCGTCGATCACCGCGCGGCGCTCGGCCTCGGGCGGGGTGTCCGCGGCCAGCGCCCAGGCGCCGAGCCGGGCCCGCATCTCCCCGGCGTCGCGGGCGCCGTCCATCGCGGCCGCGAGCTCGGCGCCCAGCTTCTCCATGTCGAGGTGCGCGGGCGGCCCCGAGCTGTCCCCGCCGCGCCCGTCCCGGTGCTCCTGGTGCAGTGCGGCGAGGTCGACCCCGGTCGTCAGGAGCGCCCCGACCACGGAGCCGGCCGACGTCCCGACGACGCGGTCGGCGAGCCCGAGGTCGACGCCGCCCTCGGTGAGCCCGACGAGCACGCCGACCTCCCAGGCGATGCCGGCGAGGCCGCCCCCGCCGAGGACGAGGGCGCGGGTGGTGCGGGCGGGCTGGGTGTGCGCGGCGTCGGTCACGGCGACACCTTCCCTCCCGAGCGCGCCGTCCGCACGGGGTGTGCCGGTCAGATCACGGAGCGGGTAGGCGGACGACGAGGTCGTAGAGCCGGGTGGTCTGGTCGCTGTCCTGGTTGTCGTCGCTGACGAGCAGCAACTGCAGCGCGCCGTCGGGCGTGCGGCCGAGGACCGTCATCCCCTCGACGTTGTCGAGCAGCGGGTTCTGCTGGGCCTGACGCGAGGTGGCGCCGAGGCTCGGGCAGGCGCCGAGGTCGGCCAGCGGGACCCGGAACAGATCGGCCCCTGCCGGCGTGGCGAGCGCCAGGTGCACGGTGTTGCCGACGCCCGCGGTGTACGACCGCTCCAGCACCAGCAGCCGCCCGTCGCCGCTGGCCGTGACGTCGGAGACGTCGAGACCCGGGTCGGGGCGGTAGGCGAGCGTCGGCCCCGGGACGCCGCCGACCCACGTCGGGAAGCGGCGGACGGCCGGGTCGTCGCCGTCGAGGGCGCCCTCCATCGCGGCGACCACCGGCCCGCCGGGGGCGAGGACGGCGACGCCTTCGAGGCTCTGGTTGTCCCGGGCGCGGGCGGCGAGGTCGGGCGGGACGTCGAGGCGGCCGAGGAGCCGGCCGTCCCGGTCGTAGCGGCGCACGGACGGCTCGGTCTCCGACGACACCAGCCGCGTGCCGTCGACGTCGACGGCCAGGCCCTCGGAATCGAGGGCGCTGCCGTCCTCGGTGGCCAGCGGCCACGCGCCGGTGGGCTGACGCGTCCGCGGGTCGAGCGTGAACAGCACCGACCGGTCGCTGAGCGCGAGCAGCGTCCCGTCGCGGTCGACGGCGAGCGCCGACAGCCCCTCGAGCGCGTAGACGCGCCGGGCGCCGTACTCCCGGCCGTCGAGGGCGTCGGAGAAGCCGGTGATGGCGACGCTCGGCGAGCACGGCGCCGGGGCGACCGCCGCCGAGGTGGGCCCCGCCGGCGGCCCGCCGCACGCGACGAGCACCGTCAGCAGGGCCCCGACCGCCCCGACCACCGTCGCCCGGATCACCGGTCCACCGTGCCGTACCGGGGTGAACGGTGGGCGTCAGCCGCGGTGCGACTCCGCCTCGGCGACGCGCTCGATGACCGTGAGGACGCTGTCGGGGTTGAGCGACATCGAGTCGATCCCCTGCTCGACGAGGAACTCGGCGAGGTCCGGGTGGTCGCTCGGGCCCTGGCCGCAGATGCCGACGTAGCGGTCCTTGGCGTGGGCCGCCTCGAGCAGCATCGTGATCATCTTCTTGACCGCGGGGCTGCGCTCGTCGAACAGGTGCGTCAGGCGGTCGTCGTCGCGCCCGATCCCCAGCGTGAGCTGGGTGAGGTCGTTCGAGCCGATCGAGAAGCCGTCGAAGCGGTCGGCGAACTCGTCGGCCTGCAGCACGTTCGACGGGATCTCGGCCATGACGTAGACCTGCAACTCGTCGCGCCCGCGCTCGAGCCCGTACTCCGCCATCGTCTCCAGCACCCGGTCGGCCTCCTCGGGGGTGCGGCAGAACGGGACCATGACGACGACGTTGGTGAAGCCCATCTCCGAGCGCACGCGCCGCAGCGCCTCGCACTCGAGCGCGAAGGCCTCCTTGTAGTCGTCGCTGTAGTAGCGCGACGCCCCCCGCCACCCGAGCATCGGGTTCTCCTCGTCGGGCTCGAACTGCGTCCCGCCGATGAGCCCGGCGTACTCGTTGGTCTTGAAGTCCGAGAGCCGCACGACGACGGGCTCGGGGTACTGCGACGCGGCGATCGTCGCGATGCCGCGGGCGAGGTGGTCGACGAAGTACTCGCCCTTGTCCTCCCAGCCCGCGGTCAGCTCCTCGATCTGCTGCCGCGCGTCGTCGTCGGAGACCTGATCGAGGTGCAGCAGCGCCAGCGGGTGCGCCTGGATGACGTTGTTGACCAGGTACTCCATGCGGGCCAGGCCGATGCCGTGCGCGGGCAGGCGCCACCACTGCATCGCCGCCGCCGGGCTGCCGATGTTCATCATGACGCGGGTGCTGACCTCGGGGACGTTCTCCAGGTCGAGCTCGCGCTCCTCGTAGTCGAGCAGGCCCTCGTAGACGTGGCCCTCGTCGCCCTCGACGCAGGAGATCGTCACCTCGCGGCCCTCGCCGAGGAGCTCGGTGGCGTTGCCGGTGCCGACGATCGCGGGCACGCCGAGCTCGCGGCTGACGATCGCGGCGTGCGACGTGCGCCCGCCCCGGTCGGTGACGATCGCGGCGGCGCGCCGCATGATCGGCACCCAGTCGGGGTCGGTCATCTCGGTGACCAGGACCTTGCCGTCCTCGAACTGGTCGACGTCGTCGGCCGACGCGATCACCTGCACCTCGCCGGACGCCACCGCCTGGCCGATCGCCAGGCCGGAGATGATCACTTCGCCGGTCTCGTTGAGGTGGAACGTCGACAGCGTCCCGGCCCCGGCCCGGCTCTGCACCGTCTCGGGACGCGCCTGGACGACGAACAGGTCGCCGCTGCGCCCGTCCTTGGCCCACTCGACGTCCATCGGGCGCTCGTAGTGCCGCTCGATGACGACGCCCCAGCGGGCGAGCTGGAGGATCTCCTCGTCGGACAGGACGCGGGCGCGCCGCTCCTCGTCGGTGGTGTCGACGTTCTCGGTGGGCTCGTTCCCGGAGTCGGTGTAGACGAGCTTGCGCTCCTTCGCCCCGATCGTGCGGGCGATGATCGGCGTCAGCCCCTCGTTCTCCAGGAAGGGCTTGTAGACCGTGTACTGGTCCGGCGTGACCTCGCCGCCCACGACGTTCTCGCCCAGCCCCCACGCCGCGTTGATGATCGCGGTGTCGGGGAAGCCGGTGTCGGAGTCGATCGTGAACATGACGCCCGCCGAGCCGCGGTCCGAGCGCACCATCTTCTGGATACCGATCGAGAGCGCGACGTCGGTGTGCTCGAACCCCTGCTCGACGCGGTAGCTGATCGCCCGGTCGGTGAACAGCGACGCGTAGCAGTCCTTGCACGCCGCGAGCAGCGCGTCGGCGCCGGTGATGTTGAGGTAGGTGTCCTGCTGGCCGGCGAAGCTCGCGTCCGGCAGGTCCTCGGCGGTGGCGCTGCTGCGCACGGCCACGTCGACGTCGGAGGTCTCGTAGCGCTCCCCCAGCTCGGCGTACGCCGAGCGGATCGCCTCGGCCGTCGCCTCCGGGAACTCGGCCTGGTCGAACAGGTCGCGGATGGCCTGCCCGGCGTCGGCCAGCTCCCGCTTCTCGTCGGACAGCTCCGCGAGGATGCCCGCGATCTTCTCGTCGAGGTTGTTCTCGCTGAGGAACGAGCGGTACGCCGTCGCGGTCGTCGCGAAGCCGCCGGGCACGCGGATGCCCTGCTCGGCCAGGTTGCCGATCATCTCGCCGAGCGAGGCGTTCTTGCCCCCCACCTCCTCGACGTCGCCGGACCCCACCGACTCCAGCCACCGGACCTCGTCCGCCACCGCGTCCTCCTCGTTCGTGGCCGCGGCCCGTCGTCTCCCGACGGTTGCGCGCAGCCGACCGAATGGCCGGATCCCCCGCGGGAGGGTGTCGGGAAACGGGGGAACGATTCAGGACATCGGGCGTACCAGCCGCGCGAGCAGCCGGTCGATCTCCGCCTCGGGGTCGGCGGTGAGCCCGGTGTGCACCGGACCGGGCTGGAGGACGGTGCTGCGCGGCGCGGTCAGCCAGCGGAACCGCTCTCCCGGGTTGAGGACCGCGGCCGGCCCCTCCCCGCCCACGGCGCGCTCCCACGCCGCGAGCGCGTCGCGCAGGGCGTCCAGGTCGACGCCCGGCGCCAGCGCGCGGACGCGGTCGACGTCGAGGTCGGTGCGCACGGCGAGGTGCTCGCGGTGGCGGCAGTAGAGCAGCACGCCGACGTTGACCAGCTCGCCGCGCTCGATGTCGGGCACCACGCGCAGCAGGGCGTACTCGAACGTGTCTCTCCCCGATGGTCGAGCTCCCCTGTCGGCGTGCTCCCCTGAACGCTCCGTCTCCGTCACCGCGGCACCCACGCCTCACGCGCGTCTCGCCGGGCCAGCAGGTGCTCGACGTACGCCGCGCGCGTCGCATCGGGCTCCTCGTCGTGGGATGCGTCAGCTCCGCTGCGCTTCGTGCCGCGCAGCCACTCCCCCGGCACCCGCGCCACGACCTCGCTGAGCAGCGCCCGGTCGACCTGCGGCGCCAGCTCGGCGTCGGCGTCCGCCCGGGCCGTCGCGACCGGCGCCAGGACGTGGTCGCGCAGGTCGTAGGGGCGCGCCACGGCGGCCGCCGCGCGGGCCCAGGCGTGGTGGAAGTACAGGCAGGCGCCGTGGTCGATCAGCCACAGCTCGCGGTGCCAGCGCAGTAGGTTCGGGTTGCGCCAGGAGCGGTCGACGTTCTCGACGAACGCGTCGAACCACAGGACGCGCGAGGCCTCGAGCGGGTCGACCGCGTGGGCGACCGGGTCGAAGCCGATCGCGCCGGGCAGGAAGTCCATCCCGAGGTTGGCGCCACCGCTGCGGGCCAGGAGCTCCTGGACCTCCCAATCGGGCTCCGCCCGGGCGATCACGGGGTCGAGGTCGAGCACCACGATCTCGGGCACCCGCAGCCCGAGCCGCCGGGCCAGCTCCCCCGCGATCACCTCGGCGACGAGCGCCTTCGCCCCCTGGCCGGCGCCGACGAACTTGGCGACGTAGGTGCCGAGGTCGTCGGCCTCGACGAGCCCGGGCAGCGACCCGCCCTCGCGCAGCGGCGTGACGTACCGGGTGGCGGTGACCCGGCGCAGGGCGGACACCGGACCATCCTCGCGTGTCACTCCCCGGGCGCCACGCGCAGGCGCCGCAGAAGCACGAGGCAGGCGACGGCGACGTCGTTCTGCGCCGTCTCGGCCTCGGCGCGCGTCCAGTCGATCTTCTCGCGCAGCGCGCGGGCGGTGGGCAGCACCTTGGACAGGTCGCAGGCGTGCTCGTTGAGCGCCGCGAGCTTCCCGATGATGAGGTCCGTGGCGTCGACGACCGGCATCGCCACCGACAGGACCTCCTGCTCGGCGGCGCGGCCGAGCATGTCCTCGCCGACGGGGATGCCGGCGATGCGGAACAGGATGTCGACGAGGGCGCCGTCGCTGCGGACCTTGAACAGCCAGTCCTCCGGCGGGTGCAGCACCTCGAGCCCGCCGTCGCCGAGCACGGTCGCCGCGTGGTCGGCCTCGGACTCGGCGACGACGAAGTCGACGTCGTTGCTCGGCTCCGGACCGCCGAGCGCCCACCCGGCGTAGCCCCCGGCGAGCGCGAACGCGACCCCGCCGTGCCGGAGCGTCACCGCGACCCGTTTGAGCGCCTCTCGGCGCGCGTCACCGTCCGGATCGCTCACCCCGGGGTCACTACCCGCGTGGGACAGGGCCGAACCGGGGAACACTCTGCTCCGTGCGACTCGGGACCTGGAACGTGCTGCACGGCGCCGCCACCGCGGACGGACCCGTCGACGTGGACGGCTTCGCCGACGCGGTCGAGGGGCTCGACGTCGACGTGCTCGGCCTGCAGGAGGTGGACCGCGCCCAGCCCCGCTCCGAGGGCGCCGACCTCGCCGAGGTCGCGGCGAAGGCGATGGGCGCGGTGGAGCACCGCTTCGCGCCGACGCTGCACGGCGTGCCCGGGGCGTGGACGCCGGCGCCGGACGAGGGCTCACCGGGCACCCCGGGCTACGGGATCGCCCTGCTCTCGCGGCTGCCGGTCCTCGCGTGGCGTGAGGTGCCGCTGCCCCGCCTGCCCCGTGACGTCCCGCTCGTGCTGGGCCGGCCGCGCCGTCTCGTGGTCGTGCGCGACGAGCCCCGGACCGCGCTGGTCGCCCGCGTCGAGGGCCCCCACGGCCCGGTGACGGTGGTGACCACGCACCTGACCTTCATCCCCGGCTGGAACCTCGTCCAGCTGCGCCATCTCGTGCGCGAGCTCCGTACCGAGGACCCGCTGGTGCTCACCGGCGACCTCAACATGGGGGTGCGCCGCGCAGGCCTCGGCAGCGGCCTGACCGGCCTCGTGCAGGGCCGGACGTTCCCCGCCGTCGCGCCGCGCCGCCAGATCGACCACGTGCTCGGCCGCGGCGTCGTCGCCTCCGCGCCACGCGTCGACCACCCGCCGCTCTCGGATCACCGCGCGCTCGCGGCCACCGTCGTCCCGGCGCCCTGAGCGGTGGTTACTGGCTCGTATCGCTCGCTGAGCGAGCGATACGAGCCAGTAACCGGACGAGGCCCGGCCACGTCTCAGCCGATCGCCCGCCCGCGGCCGGCCCAGTACGGGGCCCGCAGCGCCTTCTTGTCGACCTTCCCGAACGGCGTCAGGGGCAGGTCGTCGACGAGCTCGGCGGACTTCGGGCGGGCGTACGCCGCGAGGCGCCCACGGCACCACGCCAGGATCTCGCCGGTGTCGGCGGCGCCGGCCGGGACGATCACCGCGTGCACGGCCTCGCCCCAGTCGTCGTGCGGCCGGCCGATCACGGCGACCTGCGCGACCGCGGGGTGACCCGCGAGGACGTCCTCCACCTCGCGGCAGTAGACGTTCATGCCACCGCTGATCACCATGTCGGCGCGCCGGTCGCGCAGGTGCAGGTAGCCCCCCTCGTCGAGGTAGCCGACGTCGCCGGTGCGGATCCAGCCGCCGGGCAGGAACTTCGCGGCCGTCGCGTCGGGGTCGTCGAGGTAGCCCGCGAGGACGTAGGGCGAGCGGAGGCAGACCTCGCCGGTGTCCCCCGCCCCGACGGGCTCGCCCGCGTCGTCGACGACGGCGACGTCGGCCATGATCGAGGCGCGGCCGCAGGAGTCGAGGAGGTCGGGACGCGCCGGGTCGTGGTCGTCGCGGCCCAGGCGGGTGCCCCAGTTCGGGCACTCGGTCTGGCCGTAGAGCTGGACGAACACCGGCCCGAGCAGCTGCAGCCCGCGGGCCAGCCGGTCGGGGGTGATCGGCGCGGCGCCGTAGACGACCGTCCGCAGCCCGAGCGGCTCCGGGCCGTCGAGCAGGTCGAGCAGCCGGTAGATCATGGTCGGGACGAGGAACGTCCACGTGATCCCGCGGGTGCGCAGCGCGTCGAGCACCCCGGCGGCGTCGAAGCCGGGCTCGACGACGCTGGTGGCGCCGCGCAGCAGGGCCGACTGGGCGAGCAGGCCGGCGGCGTGGGCGAGCGGCGTCGTCAGCAGCAGCCGGTCGTCCGCGACGATCTCGGCCTCCAGCAGCTGGGCGTACTGCAGGGCGACCGCCGACGCCTGGGTGTGCACGACGCCCTTCGGACGCCCGGTCGTGCCGCCCGTGAAGTAGATCGCCGCCCGCGCGTCGGGGCCGACCCGCGCGGCCGCCGGACCGGCCCCGCCCTCGGTGGCCAGGTCGTCGACGAGCACCACCGGGACATCGGAGGACAGGTCCACACCCAGGGCCGGGTCGACGACCGCGAGCCGGACGCGGGCCGCCGCGACGACGTACCGGACCGTCGCCTCGGGCAGCAGGGTGTTCACCGGGACCTTCACCGCGCCCAGCAGCGCGACCGCCACGTCGGCGACGACGAACGCGGCCCCGTTGCCGAGGTACAGCGCGACCGGGTCGCCCGCCCCGACGCCGCGCTCCCGGAGCTGGGCGGCGACGGCGCGGGCCCACCGGTGGACCTCGGCGAAGGTCCAGCGGCGTCCGCCGGCCTCGACGGCGACCCGGTCCCGGTGACGGGTCAGCGCCGCCTCGAACTCCGCTCCGAGCGTCGCGCGCACGGCGCCTCCCCCTGTGGTCGGTCCGGGCTCAGTGCATCGCCATCCCGCCGTCGACGCCCAGCGTGGTCCCCGTCATGTAGGAGCCGGCGTCGGAGGCGAGCAGCAGCAGGGGCCCGTCGAGCTCCTCGAGGCGCCCGACGCGGCCGAGGGGCGTGGCCGCGTGGACGCTCGCGGCGCCGCGCTCGTGCGCGAGCAGGGGCGCGGTCATCTCGGAGGAGAAGAAGCCCGGCGCCAGGGCGTTGACCCGAACGCCGTGGCGGGCCCACTGACGCGCGAGGTCGCGGGTCATCCCCAGCAGCCCGGCCTTGGAGGCCGAGTAGGCGGCCTGGGGGACGTCGGTCGTCGCGAGGGCCAGCGCCGACGAGATGTTGACGATCGACCCGCCCCCGCCGGCGATCATCGCCCGCCCCGCGGCGGCGGCCACCTGGTAGGCGCCCAGGAGGTTGACGTCGAACAGGTGCGACGTCCGGGTGAGGTCATCGCGGTCGCTGCGGCCCCCGTAGCCCGTCCCCGCGTTGTTGACCAGGACGTGCACGGCGCCGAGCTCGCTCACGGCGGCGTCGACGAGGGCCCGGCACTGCACCGGGTCGGTGACGTCCGTCGGCACGGCCAGGCACCGCCGGCCCGCGGCCTCGACGGTCCCGGCGACCGCCTCGAGCATGTCGTGACGCCGCGCGGCGACCACCACGTCCGCCCCCGCGTGGGCGAGGACCGCGGCGAAGTGTGCGCCGAGCCCGGACGACGCCCCGGTCACCACGGCGACGCGGCCGTCGAGGCGGAACGACGTCACGTCTCCACCACGAGCGGGTCCGGGAGTGCCCCGAGCATCGCGCGCATGCTGCCCCCGGCGGCCAGACCCCCGAGCGCCAGGGCGAACAGCTGGTCGGCGAGGCGGATGTCGGCCTCCTCGCCGTGCGGGGTGAACCAGTGCTGCATCCAGTCGACCATCCCGACGAGGGCGCGGGCGACGATGCGGGGCTCGGCGGCCAGCGAGAACTCCCCGCTCGCGGCGCCCTCGGCCACGAGGGCCTCGACGGCCTCCATGTACCGGGCGTCCATCCGCCGGAACTCGGCGAACCGCGGCGACAGCTCGAGCCGCCCGAGGTGCTCGAGGTAGACGAACGCCGCCGGGTAGTACTCGCTGAAGATCCGGACCTGCATCCGCACCAGCTCGCGCAGGCGCACCGCGACACCGCTGTCGGCGTCGGCGAGCAGGCGGTCCAGCTCGGCGAGCAGGGCCCGGGCGGGCTGCTCGACGACGGCGAGGAGGAGGTCCTCCTTGCTGTCGACGTAGTTGTAGACGCTGCCCTTGAGGATCCCCACCCGCGTGGCGATGCCCTCGAGGGTCGCGTTCTCGTACCCGTGCTCGCGGAACTCCTGGCCGGCGGCCTGCAGGATCTCCGGCCAGCGGCTGGGACGGGGCATGGGGGGCGCTCCAGGTCAGGGGGTGAACTGCGCGGGGAAGCGTTGCATGCCGCGCGAGAGCAGGACGGGGTGCCACCGCAGTGGTTCGCCGGTCAGCCGCAGCCCGGGCAGCCGCGCGAGGGCGGCGGGGATCGCGATCGCGGCCTCGAGCCGGGCGAGCGGGGCGCCCAGGCAGAAGTGCATGCCGATCCCGAAGCCGAGCTGGCCGGCCTTCTCGCGGGTGATGTCGAACGTGTCCGGGTCGGGGAACACCGCGGGGTCGCGGTTGGCCGCCGAAGGGCTGAGGAACACCCGCTCGCCGCGGCGCAGGTGCCGGCCGCGCAGCTCCACGTCCTCGCCCATCACCCGGGCGACGGTCTTGGCCGGGCCGTCGTAGCGCAGCGCCTCCTCGACCGCCCCGCCCACCAGGTCCGGGCGCTCGCCGAGCAGCCGGAGCTGCTCGGGGTGGGTCAGCAGGGCGAGCAGCCCACTGCCGATGAGGTTGGTCGTCGTCTCGTGGCCGGCGAACAGCAGCAGGATCCCCGTCGCGATGACCTCGTCGTGGGTCAGGGCGTCCCGGTCGTCGCGGGCGCTGATCATCGCCGAGATCAGGTCGTCGGCGGGGTGGCGCTCGTGGTCGCGCACGAGGTCGGACAGGTACGCGGTCAGCTCGGTCATCCCGCGGGCCCCGACGGCGTACCGCGACGGGTCGCCCATGCCCCCGAAGACGAGCCCCGTGATCTGGTCGGACCAGTCCTTGAACTGCTCGCGGTCCGCGCGGGGCACGCCGAGCATGTCGGCGATCACCGAGGCGGTGAGGGGGTAGGCGTAGTCGCCGATGAGGTCGACGGTGCCGGTCCCGGCGGCGTGCACGGCGTCGAGCAGCTCGTGGGCGACCTCCTCGACCGTCGCGGTCATCCCCGTGACCGACCGCGGGGTGAACGCGCGGCTCACCAGCCGGCGCAGCCGCTTGTGGTCGGGCTCGTCCTTGAAGACCATCCAGCCCTCGAGGACCCCGAACGCGGCCCGCACCGCGGGGTCGGCGTCCGGGCCGTCGAGCTTGGCGCGGCGGTAGGGCGCGATGCGGTCGGAGGAGAAACGCTCGTCGCGCAGCGCGGCGAGGACGTCGTCGTGCCGGGTGACGAACCACGAGCGGTACCGGGCGCTCCAGTGCACCGGGTCGTGCTCGCGCAGGGCAGCGAGCAGCGGGTACGGGTCGGCGACGGCCTCGGCGCCGAGCAGGTCCGCGTGCGCCGGGTCGGTGTGCTCGATCGTCACCGGGCCTCCAGCACCGTGACGACGCAGGCGTTGCCGTCGAGCACCGACACCCCGCCGCCCATGGTCTCCACCAGCCCGAGACGGGCGCCGTCCACCTGCCGCGCGCCGCACTGCCCGCGCAGCTGCCAGGTGATCTCCGCGAGCTGGGCGAGGCCGGTGGCACCCAGCGGGTGGCCGCGCGAGAGCAGGCCCCCCGACGGGTTCACCGGGTGCGCGCCGCCGAGGGCGGTGACGCCGCCGGCGGCCGCCTTGCCGCCGTCGCCGGGCGGCACGAGGCCGAGCGCCTCGGTGGTGACCACCTCGCCGATCGTGAACGCGTCGTGCACCTCGACCACGTCGACGTCGGTGGCCGCGTCGAGGCCGGCGGCGGCCAGGGCGTCGCGGGTGGTGTCGGCGACGATGTCGTGCCCCCAGACGTGCGGCGACCGGTGGTTCCAGGGCGCGCCGCTGCGCAGCGCGGCGCCGCGCACGACCACCTCCCCGGGCGTGCCGCGTGCCGGGATGAGCACCGCGGCGGCCGCGCCGTCGGAGGTGGGGCAGCACTGCAACAGGGTCAGCGGGTCGGCGATCATGCGGGACGCCAGGACCTCGTCGACGGTGTAGCGCCCGGAGTACTGCGCCCGCGGGTTGTGGACGGCGTGCGCGTGGTTCTTCACCGAGACCGCGGCCAGCTGCTCGGCGGTCGCGGCGCCGGTGTGCAGGTAACGGGCGGCGCTCATCGCGTACATCGCCGGCATGGCCAGGCCCGCGCGCCCCTCGGGGTCGGTGCCCTCCGGGGTGATGGCGCCGGCGAACGCCGTGCTCATCTGCTCCAGCCCGAGCGCCAGCACCCGTCCGTAGCGCCCGGTGCGGACCGCCTCGTGCGCCTCGACGAACGCCGTCGTGCCGCTGGCGCAGGCGTTCTCCACGGTGAGCACCGGGACCCCGGTGATGCCCACGGCCCGCAGGACGCGCTGCGCGACCCCGGCCGGCGCGAACACGGTGCCGACCCACACCGCGTCGACGCCGTCGACGCCCGCGTCCGCGAGCGCCTCGCCCACCGCGTCCCACGCGAGGGCGACCAGGTCGCGGTCGGGCTGCCGCCAGAAGTGCGACGTGCCGACCCCTGCGACGGCGACCGGCGCGCTCACCGGACGACCTCCACCTGCAGGTCGCCGGCCGCGGAGACGCCGGTCAGCCGCACCCCGGCCTCGATCGGCGCGGGCGCGTCCCCGGCGGTGTGCGCGAGCACCCGCGGCCCGTCGTTGAGGTCGACGTAGGCCAGCGCGTAGGGCGGGACGTGTCCGGGCACGGCGATCCGCACCACGGTGCTGCTCCAGACGGTGCCGTGCGGGCCGAACCACGCCGGCTCCACCCCACCGGCGCAGGCCGGGCACCGCGGCCAGGCGTAGGCCACCGGCTCGGCGCACACGAGGCAGCGCCGGCCCGCGACGACCCACTCTCCCTGGGCCGTGCGGTGGAGCTCCGGGCGCGGATCGCCGCCCGTCGGCGAGGACATGTCGACCATGTAAGCAAACCACGAGTCGGCTAACAACCGTCGAGACGCCGGGTTTGGATCGCGAGCACCCGAGCATCGCGACGCTCCGCGCGAGTCTTGACACCCTAGGTGAGGCAGACCACAGTGGATGCGCCGCCCATGGCAAACGTCTGTTTGCCAACGCTGCCCCGCCCACCGGAGTGCGCGCTCGAGTCGAGCAGGAGGAACCGTTCCATGAAGTTCGGCTTTTTCACGATGCCGGAGCACCCGCCGCAGGAGAACTGGACGCTGTCCTACGACCGCGACATCGCGGCGGTGGTCGAGGCCGAGCGGCTCGGGTTCGACGAGTTCTGGATCGGTGAGCACCACACGGGCGGGTTCGAGAACGTCCCGGTGCCGGAGTTCATGATCGCGAAGGCGTCGGCGCTCACCCACCGGATCCGCCTGGGCACGGGCGTCGTGAACCTGCCCTACCAGGACCCCTTCATGGTCGCCGAGCGGCTCGCCTTCCTCGACCACCTCACCCACGGCCGGCTCGAGTACGGCTTCGGCGGCGGCGGCCTGCCCACCGACAAGGCCCTGTTCGGCCTGGAGCCCTCCGAGGCCGCGCCGCGGACCAACGAGGCGCTGGAGATCATCTGGCAGCTGCTGACGTCCGAGGACCCGGTGAGCTACGAGGGCGTCTACTGGAAGTACGAGGACCGCCAGCTGCAGGTCGGGCCGTACCAGGACGTGCCGCCGTTCGCGATCGCGGGCCTGACCGGTACCCACAACTACGCCAAGTGCGGCGAGCGGGGCTGGAAGCCGCTGTCGGTGCACTTCGCGCCGATCGACAACGGCAGCTACACCCTCGCCCCCGACCTGAAGGCCATGGGCGCCGCGATGCTCGAGGCCGGTGCCCGCTCGGGCATCGACGAGTTCACGACGCGGGACAACTGGCGGATCGTGCGCGAGGTCTACGTCACCGACGACAAGGACCAGGCGCTGCGCGACATCCGCGAGGGCGTCAAGCGCTCCTACGACTACCTGTTCGGCCTCGGCCTCGGCGCCCTCATGAAGATCGGCGACGGGATGGTCGACGAGGACCTGACGCTCGACTGGATGGTCGAGAACATCCCCTGGATCATCGGCAGCCCCGAGGAGTGCACCCGCAAGATCAAGGAGCTGGAGGAGGAGGTCGGCGGCTTCGGCACGCTGCTGATCAACTGCCGTGACTGGGTGACCACGGACAAGTGGAACCGCTCCCTGGAGCTCTTCGCCCGCTACGTCATGCCGCAGTTCCAGGCCAACCAGCGCATGGCCCGCCGGCAGAAGATGGCGAACGTCGCGCTCGGCATCGCCTGATGGCTCCCGGCCCCACCGGCGGGGTGGGCCGGAGCACCACGAGCAGCGCCGGCTGACGGCCGG
This sequence comes from Actinomycetospora chlora, assembly GCF_039542135.1. Classification (NCBI taxonomy): domain Bacteria; kingdom Bacillati; phylum Actinomycetota; class Actinomycetes; order Pseudonocardiales; family Pseudonocardiaceae; genus Actinomycetospora; species Actinomycetospora chlora. Next base: position 6,790 of record NZ_BAABHO010000032.1, on the reverse strand, counting down.
CGCGGCGCGGGACCGGCGCCTCCCCCCGGCGCCGGTCCCGCGCGTCGTGCCCCTGCGGGACCGCACACGCAACGGAGGAGACCCATGGACCTGTCCGGGCAGACCGCCCTGGTCACCGGGGCCGGCAGCGGCATCGGCAAGGGGATCGCCGCCGCTCTGCTCGAGCACGGCGCGAACGTCGTCGGGCTCGAGATCGAGCCGGCCAACATCAAGTCGGCCGGCGAGGAGCTCGCCGGGGGCGACCGGCTCGCCTGGTCGGAGGGCTCCGTGGCCGTCGCCGCGGACGTCGAGGCCGCCTTCGACCTGGCGGAGAGCCGGTTCGGCACGGTCGACCACCTGGTCAACAACGCCGGCACGGCGTCGCTGTCCCTGGTGGTCGACACCAGCGAGGACGACTGGGACCTCATCGTCGACACCTGCCTCAAGGGCACCTTCCTGTGCACGCGGGCGTTCGCCCGCCGTGCCCTGGCCGCCGGCCGGGGCGGCACCGTCGTCAACATCTCCTCGCTGAACGCGATCGCCGCGACCGACGGCCTCGGCCACTACTGCGCCGCGAAGGCCGGCGTCATGAACTTCACGAAGGTGTGCGCGGGGGAGCTGGGGCGCCACGGCATCCGCGTCAACGCGATCGGGCCCGGCACGGTCAACACGCCGCTGGGCGCCGGCTTCACCGTCGGGCAGATCGGCCAGGAGTTCCTCGACCGCACCCTCGTCGGGCCCCCTCGCCACCAGGAGCCCTCCGACATCGCCGACGTCGCGCTGTTCCTCATGTCGCCCACGGCCGGCCGGATCACCGGCCACTTCATCCCCGTCGACGGCGGCCAGCACGTCCGGGGCCTGCACTCCTACTGGGACGTCGCCGAGGCCCAGGGCATCGTCGCCCGTCCCGGCGCGACGGCGTGACCACCGACGTCGGCCCGCGCGCCGACGCCACCCTCGACGAGCGCGGGTTCCCCCGGTTCTGGGACACCGAGCGCGAGACCCGCAGCCCCGCCGAGCGCGACCGGGTGATCCTCGAGCGCATCCGCCACCAGCTGCGGTACGCCTACACCGAGCTGCCGTTCTACCGGCGCCACTACGACGCCCACGGCTTCCACCCCGACCAGGTGCGCTCGCTCGAGGACTTCACGACGAAGGTCCCGGTGATCACCAAGAAGATGCTCATCGCCGACCAGCGCGAGCACCCGCCCTTCGGCAGCTACACCCCCGAGCTCGTCCCGGGGCAGATCGCGCGCATCCACGGCTCGTCGGGCACCTCGGGGACCCCGACGATGTACGCCGTCTCGCACGGCGACTGGCGGCGGGCCGCCGACGTGCACGCCATGGCCCAGTGGATCGCCGGCATCCGTCCCGACGACCTCGTGCAGGTCGGATTCCCCTTCGGCCTGTTCTTCGGCGGCTGGGGCGTGGTGCAGGGCGCCGAGCGCCTCGGGGCCACCGTGTTCCCGCTCGGGGTCACCGACTCCGAGCGGCACCTCGAGCTGATCACCGCGCTGGGCTCGACCGTCTTCAGCGCGACGCCGTCCTACTGCATCCACCTGCTCTCGGTCGCCGAGCGTCTGGGCATCGACCTCGCCGCGAGCACCGTGCGCCGCATCCTCGTCGGTGGCGAGCCGGGCGGGAGCCTGCCCGGCACCCGCAGGATCATCGAGGACGGCTGGGGCGCGATCGCCAGCGACGCCGGCTCGACCTCGGAGATGTACCCGTTCCAGACCAGCGTCGGCTGCGAGGCCGGTACGGGCACGCACCTCATCACCGACGAGGTGTTCACCGAGGTCGTCGCCGCCGACGACCTCAACCGCCCCCTGCCCGTCGGGGAGCGCGGCGCGGTGGTCTATACCCACCTCTGGCGCGAGTCACAGCCGATGATCCGCTTCGCGCCCGGCGACGAGACCTACCTCGCGACGGACCCCTGCCCGTGCGGGCGCACCTACCCGCGCCTGCCGGAGGGCATCCTCGGCCGGCTCGACGACATGCTGGTGATCCGCGGCGCCAACGTCTTCCCCAGCGCCGTCGAGACGGGGCTGCGCACCGTCCCGGAGCTCGGTCCCGAGTTCCGCATCCGGGTGAGCAAGGTCGGCGCCCTCGACGAGATGACGGTGGAGGCCGAGCTCACCCACGGAGCGTCCGCCGCGCTCGACGCGCCGGCCCGCGCCGAGCTGGTCGGCCGCGTCGAGGACGCCCTGCGGCGGACCGTGCAGATCCGCGTGCCGGTGGCGCTGCTCGAGCCGGGCACGCTGCCCGAGACGACGTTCAAGGCCCGCCGGGTCGTGGACGAGCGCCCCCGGACCTGACCCGTCCGCTCCCCCGCCGCGAGGGGCGCCCGGCACCGGTCGGGGACGGTGCCGGGCGCCCCGGGCGGTGCCGGGGAGCGGGCCTGGGGGTCGGGCTGGCTAGCTGCAGCCGCTGGTGGAGCCGCAGCCCTCGCAGACGTAGCAGGAGCCGGCGGGGCGCATCTTCGTCCCGCAGGTCAGGCACAGCGGCGCGTCGGCCGCCTTGCCCTGCTGCAGCTCGAGCAGCTCGGTGGAGCTGCCGACCGACACGTCGGCCTTGCGCTGCGCCTTGGGGCCGTCGGCCTCGGGCGCGACGTCCACCGAGGTGCGCAGCGCCTCGACGTCCACCGGCTCGGCGGCCGGCACCGGCGGCGCGGCCGGCGTGCCCGCGGCGCTGTAGTCGGTGGCCGCGACCTGGGCCGACCGCTCGTCCGCGGAGAAGATGCCCAGCTGGGCGCGCTTCTCGTAGGGCAGGTGGTCGAGCGCGATGCGGCGGAACAGGTAGTCGACGACGCTGGTGGCCATGCGGACGTCCGGGTCGTCGGTCATGCCCGCGGGCTCGAAGCGCATGTTGACGAACTTGGAGACGTAGGTCTCCAGCGGGACGCCGTACTGCAGCGCGATGGAGATCGCCATCGAGAAGGCGTCCATGACGCCCGCCAGCGTCGAGCCCTGCTTCGACATCTTGACGAAGATCTCGCCGAGGCCGTCGTCCGGGTAGGAGCCGGCGGTCATGTAGCCCTCGGCGCCCGCCACCGCGAACGACACGGTCTCGCTCGGGCGCTTCTTCGGCAGCCGCTTGCGCACCGGGCGGTGGTCCGTGGCGGCGACCTCCTTGCCGGTGGTGGACTCCGCCGTCGACCCGGAGGCCTTGCCCGTGGACAGGGGCTGGCCGACCTTGCAGTTGTCGCGGTAGATCGCGAGCGCCTTGAGCCCCATCTTCCAGGACTCGAAGTAGATCTCCTCGACGTCCTCGACGGAGGCCTGCTCCGGCATGTTGACCGTCTTGGAGATCGCGCCGGAGATGAACGGCTGGACCGCGGCCATCATCCGCACGTGGCCCATCGGGGCGATCGAGCGCTGGCCCATCGCGCAGTCGAACACCTCGTAGTGCTCGGGGCGCAGGCCCGGGGCGTCCACGACGTGGCCGTGCTCGGCGATGTACTCGACGATCGCCTCGTTGGTCTCGGCCGGGTAGCCGAGGACCTCAAGCGCGCGCGGGATCGTCTGGTTGACGATCTGCATCGAGCCGCCGCCGACCAGCTTCTTGAACTTGACCAGCGAGAAGTCCGGCTCCACCCCCGTGGTGTCGCAGTCCATCATGAAGCCGATCGTGCCGGTGGGGGCGAGCACGCTGGCCTGGGCGTTGCGCCAGCCGTCGCGGGCGCCGATCTCCAGGCCGTCCTGCCACTGCGCCGTGGCGGCGTCGCGGACGCGGGCGTCCTCGCGGTGCACCGTGCGCAGCGCGTCGTTGGCGGCGGCGTGCTTGCGCATGACCCGGCGGTGGGCGTCGGCGTTGCGGGCGTAGCCCTCGTACGGGCCGACCGCGCCGGCGAGCTCGGCCGAGCGCCGGTAGGCCGTGCCGGTCATCAGCGAGGTGATCGACGCGGCGAGCGCGCGGCCGCCCTCGGAGTCGTACGCGCGGCCGGTGGCCATGAGCAGGGCGCCGAGGTTGGCGTAGCCGATGCCCAGCTGCCGGAAGGCGCGGGTGGTCTCGCCGATCGGCTCGGTGGGGAAGTCGGCGAAGCAGATCGAGATGTCCATCGCGGTGATGACCAGCTCGACCGAGCGCACGAAGTCATCGACGCGGAACGAGTTGTCGTCGCCGAGGAACTTCATGAGGTTCAGCGACGCCAGGTTGCAACTGGAGTTGTCCAGGTGCAGGTACTCCGAGCAGGGGTTGGACGCGGTGATGCGGCCCGACTCCGGCGAGGTGTGCCAGTCGTTGATCGTGTCGTCGTACTGCAGCCCCGGGTCGGCGCACTCCCAGGCGGCCTCGGCCATGCTGCGGAAGAGCTTCTTGGCGTCGACGGTGTCGATCACCTCGTTGGTCATCCGCGCCCGCAGGCCGAACTCGCCGCCCGACTGCACCGCGCGCATGAACTCGTCGGAGACACGCACGGAGTTGTTGGCGTTCTGGTACTGCACCGAGGTGATGTCGGCGCCGCCGAGGTCCATGTCGAACCCGGCGTCGCGCAGGACGCGGATCTTCCGCTCCTCGTCGCGCTTGGTGGCGACGAACTCGGTGATGTCGGGGTGGTCGACGTCGAGGACGACCATCTTGGCCGCGCGCCGCGTGGCGCCGCCGGACTTGATGGTGCCCGCCGAGGCGTCGGCGCCGCGCATGAAGGAGACCGGCCCGGAGGCGGTGCCGCCCGAGGACAGCAGCTCCTTCGAGGAGCGGATCCGCGAGAGGTTGAGGCCGGCGCCGGAGCCGCCCTTGAAGATCAGCCCCTCCTCGCGGTACCAGTTGAGGATCGACTCCATCGTGTCGTCCACCGACAGGATGAAGCAGGCGCTGACCTGCTGCGGCGACGAGGTGCCGACGTTGAACCACACCGGCGAGTTGAAGCTGAAGTACTGGTGCAGCAGCATCCAGGTCAGCTCGTGGGAGAACACCTCGGCGTCGCCGGGTGTCGCGAAGTAGCCGTGGCGCGTGCCGGCCGCGGTGTAGGTGCCCACCACGCGGTCGATCAACTGGCGCAGGCTCGACTCGCGGGCGTCGGTGCCGACCGCTCCGCGGAAGTACTTGCTGGTGACGATGTTGACGGCGTTCACCGACCACGACTGCGGGAACTCGACGCCCCGCTGCTCGAAGTTGACCGAGCCGTCGCGCCAGTTCGTCATCACCACGTCGCGGCGTTCCCACACGACTCCGTCGTACGGGTGGACGCCGGGGGTGGTGTGCACCCGCTCGATGGTCAGCCCCCGCCGCGGCGCGGCGGTGTCCGACTCCTCGGAGGTGGTGCCGACGGTCTCCGTCATCGGTGTGATCCCTTGTTCGTCGTTCGCGACGGTCCGGCGGCGCTTCCCCACGCTCCGACCCGTCACTGTGATTCCCCGACAGTCAGTCCCCGGTCCGTGCCCCGGTCCGTGCCCCGGCCGGCTCCCCCGCATGGTCTCCCCCACCCCCGACAACGCCGTCCGGCGTGGGCACGCCCGATCCCGGTGCCGGTCCCGCCGCCCGCAGGTCCGCGATCTCGGCCTCGAAGTCGGCGACCGACGAGAAGTTGCGGTAGACGCTGGCGAAGCGCAGGTAGGCCACCTCGTCCAGCTCGCGCAGCGGCCCGAGGATGGCCATCCCGACCTCCTGGCTGGGCACCTCGGCGGTGCCCCCGGCCCGGACGGTCTCCTCGACCCGGTGTGCCAGCTGCGCCAGGGCGTCCGGGTCGACCGGGCGTCCCTGGCAGGCCCGGGCCACCCCGCGCACGACCTTGTCGCGGCTGAACGGCTCGGTGACCCCGCTGCGCTTGAGCACCGCGAGCACGGGCTCCTCGACCGTGGTGAACCGCTTCCCGCACGACGTGCACGACCGACGACGACGGATCGCCTGTCCCTCGTCGGCCTCGCGCGAGTCGACCACGCGGGAATCGGCGTGCCGGCAGAACGGACACCGCATCGCCGGCCTCCTCTCTCCCCCATGTGGACGGCCGGCGGAGTTGTCCCCATCCACTGGGGACCGACCCGGTCTCCCCACCGCCCCTGGGGACGGAGCTGGGGATCGCCGGGCCCGGTCCGTGGATCGAGCGCCTCCGCCGGTGGAACACCACCGCCGTTCCGGTGGAGGACCCTGTGGAGAGTCCTTCGCCGGTGTGCACAAGCTGTGGACTAACTACATCAGTGTAACCACTAGATGTTGGGGTGGGACGGTAGCGACGCGCGGACACGCGGCGCAAGCCAGCAGGCGTGCCCGCGGCGGCCGGGCGCCGAGCGGGCGTCGGGCCCGGGCGGACGGGACGTGGGCGGGACGAGCGGGACAGCCGGTGCCCGAGTGGGTGGCGGCGTGGACGGGCGGCGCGCCGAGAGGCAACAGGAGGCGCCGGCACGCCTCCGCGGAGACCACGGACTCGGTGACGAGGTGCCGCAGGACGGCCGATCGTCACCGGGTCGACGATCTCCGCGGGATCAGCCCGCGGCGGGGACGGCCGGGGCCGGCACCACGAGCGGGCGGCCCGGGGCCACCGCGGAGCCGGTGAGGCCGTTGAGCTCGCGGATGCGCGCGACGACGGCGCCGGCGTCCGCACCGGGGGCGACGCGGCCCGCGACGTCGTCGAGAGACTCGCCCGCCCCGACCACGGCCACCGACGTGCCCGCAGGGACGGGCGCGGGGGCGGCACCGGGCACGACGAGGCCGGCGAGCACCCCGAGCAGGACGCCCAGCAGCGCGCCGAGGACCACGACGGCCGCGACCCGGCGGCGGCGCAGCACCACCGGGGAGACGGCGGGCGCCGCGGCCGTGAGCGAGCGCACCCCGCCGCCCGCCACGCGCGGGCGTACCGGCGGCAGGACGGCCGGGC
>NZ_BAABHO010000031.1:0-77712 GCF_039542135.1 Actinomycetospora chlora | reverse complement strand
CGGCCCTGCGGCGGCGCCGTGCGCTGCTGCGGGCGGCCGCGGCGCTCGGTGCGGTCGTCGCCGGAGCCGGGGGCGCGGTCGCGTCGGTCCTGCTCGCCGCGACGCTGCAGCACCACCGCCGGGCGGCCGGTGTCGAGCGTGCGCGGGCCGACGCGACGGCGGGTCTCGGCGAGGCGCTGGCGTCGTTCGCGGCGGAGATCCGTGCCGGGGCGCCACCCGCCGCCGCGGCGGCGTCGGCGGGCACCGACGCCCATCCCGTCGCGGCCCGGGTGATGACGCTCGTGGGCGCGACCGCGCACCTCGGCGGCGACGTGCCGGCGGCGCTGCGTGCGGCGCGGTCGCGGGAGTCGACGGTCGCCGAGCACCTCGACCGCCTCGCCGGCGCCTGGGCCCTCGCCGACCGCCACGGGATCGCCCTCGCCGTGCCGGCCGCCGCGGTCGCCGACGACCTGCGCGCCCGCGGGCGGCTCGCGGGCGGGCTGCGGGCGCGGCTCGCGGGCCCGCGGGCGACCGCGGCGGTGCTGGCCGGGCTCCCGGTGCTCGGGGTGCTGCTGGGTGAGGGGATCGGCGCCCGGCCGTGGGCGGTGCTCACCGGCGGACTGGTCGGGCAGGTCCTGCTCGTCGTCGGGGTCGGCCTCGTCTGTGCCGGCCTGGCGTGGACGGAGCGCATCGTCGCGGGGGTGGCCCGGTGACCGGGACGCTCGGTGCTGCCCTGCTGTGCGTCGCCGCGGCGACGGTCGTGGCGCCCGGCCCCGTCACGGCCCGTCGCCGGACGGTCCCACGGGGCGGCCGCCGACCGGCCCGCGAGGGGCTCGTCCCGGGCCTCGCGCTCGCCGCCGCCGGGCTCGCAACGATCGCGGCCGGTGCCGGCCCCGTGGGGGCGGCGCTGGTCCTGGCCGGCGGCGCCGTCGCGGCGGGGCTGCCGTGGTGGCGCGCGCACCGGGCCCGCCCGCGTCCCGATCCGCTGGGGCTCGCGGGCGCCTGGGACCAGTTCGGCGCCTGCCTGCGGGCCGGGCTGCCGCTCGACCGCGCCGCCCGTGCGGTGGTGCCGGTGCTGCCCGCCGCGGCGGGGGAGGCCCTCACCCGGGTCGCCGACCTCGGGCTGCTCGGCGCCGACCCCGCGACGGCCAGGGCGCCCGCGCTGGCCGAGCCCACCACGTCGCGGCTCGCCCGGGCCGCCCGCCGGTCGGCGCGCAGCGGCGCCGCCGTCGCCGACGCGGTGGAGGCCGCCGCCACCGATCTGCGCACCGAGGCCACCGACGCCGTGGAGGCCCGCGCCGAACGCGCCGGCGTCCTGGTCACCGGACCGCTCGGCCTGTGCTTCCTGCCGGCCTTCCTGGCCCTCGGGATCGTCCCCGTGGTCGTCGGGCTCGCCGGGCCGCTGCTGGAGCAGCAGTGACACCGCAGACACCGCCCGCCCCGCCGGGGTGGGGGACGAGAGGAGAAGACCGTGACCACACCGACCACCACCGCGGGCCAGCCACTGCGCGACCGCCTGGCCCACCTCCGCGACGACGACGCCGGGATGTCGACGGCGGAGTACGCGATCGGCACGATCGCCGCCGCCGCCTTCGGCGCGCTGCTCTACACGGTGATCACCGGCGACTCGATCATCGGTGCCCTCACCGCGATCGTGCAGCGGGCGCTGACGAGCACGTTCTGAGCGACGCCGGCTCGGTCACGATCGAGGCCGCGTTCGCGGTCGGCACGCTCGTCGTCGTGCTCGCGGTCGTCCTCGCGGCGATGGGCGCGGTGGTGCTCCAGCTGCGCTGCACCGACGCGGCGACCGAGGCGGCCCGTCTCGCCGCCCGCGGTGACGAGGCGGGTGCCCGCCGGGCGGCGGCACGGCTCGTGCCGGACGGCGCCGACGTGACGGTCGACGTGCGCGGCGACGACGTCGTGGCCCGCGTCGGCGCGGCGCCGCTCGAGTCGGCGCTGCCCGGCGTGCGGGTCGCCGCCGAGGTCGTCGCCGCCCGCGAGCCCTCGCCGGTCGCGCCGGCGCAGGGCCCGGACCCGCTCCCCGGCGAGCTGCCGGAGGCCGACGTCGGGGAGAGCCCGGCGCCGGCCTCCGGTGGGTCCGCTCACACCGGCACGCCGTCGCCGACCGGTGGCGCGCCGTGAGCGGCGCGACGAACGGTCGCCCGGTCGATCCGGAGGCCGGTTCGGCCACCGTGCTCGCGGCCGCCGCGGTTGGTGTCCTGGTGCTCCTGCTGGGCCTGGGCCTGCAGCTCGGGGCCGGGACGCTCGCCCGTCACCGCGCCGAGTCGGCCGCCGACCTCGCGGCCCTCGCGGGCGCCCACGAGGCCGTGCGCGGGGCCGACGTGGCCTGTGGGCGGGCCGTGGCGGTGGTGGAGCGCAACGGCGGCCGGCTGATCACGTGCTCCCTCGACGGCTGGACGGTGACCGTCGTCGCGGCGGCGCCGTGCGCCTGCCTGCCGAGCGTGTCCGGTGACGCGACCGGGCGAGCCCGGGCGGGGCCCGTGACCGCCGGCGGCGACCCGTCCGGCACCCCGACGGTGACGGCGGGCGACCGTCGACGAGGCGCTCCGGGACGAGCGGAGGGCGGTCCCGGGTGAGCGGTGTCCCGGACGGTCGATCCGGGCGACACCCCCGTGCTCGTCGCGCGCTCGCCCGCTGAACGGGGCCGAGGGACACGCTCAACGTGTGATCACGGCCGATGGGCGACGACAGGTGGCGAACCCTCGCTCACATGCCGTTACTGGAACCAGCACACCGGGACCAGACCCGGACCAGGAGGAACCGATGCAGTGGTGGGACAGCTATCGCGCCGTCTACGGCACGGAGCTCCGCGCCGAGGCGATGGTGCTCGCCGACCACGGCTGGGCCGTCGTCCCCGGCACGTTCCCCCAGGGTGAGTCCTGGAGCGGCTGCGCCGACGCCGCGCAGGACGGGCCCTGCCCGGTCCTGGACGACTGGGCCCGCCAGGCGTCCACCGACTGCGGCCAGATCGCCGACTGGTGGTCCGGCCTGCCCTACTCGATCCTCCTGCCGACGGGCCTGACCTTCGACGTGCTCGAGGTCCCCGCCACCGTCGGGCGCCGCGCCGCCGCGGTGCTCCGCGCCGTCGGGGTGCCGGTGCCGATCGCGGCCACCCCGACCGGCGAGTGGCTGTTCCCCGTCGGCGCCGGCGAGCCGCTGCGCCCCGACCTCGCCGAGCGCGCCGGCATCGTGCTCCACGGCCGCGGCAGCTGGTTCGCCGCGCCGCCCTCGACCTACCCGCAGGGTTCCGTGCACTGGCGGGTCCGCCCGTCCGCGTGCGGCTGGAACCTCCCCGACCCCTTCCGCGTCCAGGACGCCCTGGTCGAGGCCGTGGCCCAACGACCGGCGGTCGCGGGCGGCGGGTCGACCTACCGCCTGGCCACCGTCGCCACCGGCGTCCGCTCCTAGCGGCTCCGCGACACCGGGCGACACCCCCACAACTCCACAGACACTCGGGTCCCCTCGGGGCGACGCCGAGCGAGGCTCCGAGCAGCCGCGCCCGTCACCCCACCCGGACAGCCCGCCGACGCGTCGGTGAACCCGCCGCGACCGGCCCGTCCGGAGACCAGGGGAGGACCCCCCGCGGCGGTGGGCCGCCGGCGACGTCGGTCGCGCGCCCACCGCCGCCCCGAGCGGCGTCGCAGGCCGGGTCGACCACCTCCCCGGCCTGCGACGCACCAGACCTCGCCGCGGGTCGGGCCGGACACCCCCCGACCCGCGGCGTCGCCCACCACCGGTAGCCCGTCGTCGAGCCCGACCTCAGTCCTCCGCGAGGAACCCCAGCACCGCGTCGAGGACGATCACCGCACCGGCCTTGTCGAGCGGGTCGTTGCCGTTGCCGCACTTCGGCGACTGCACGCACGACGGGCAGCCCGACGGGCACTCGCAGTCCGAGATCGCGTCCCGGGTCGCCGTCAGCCACTCCCGCATCGCCTCGTGCGCCCGGTCGGCGAAGCCCGCCCCGCCCGGGTGCCCGTCGTGCACGAACACCGTCGGCCGGCCGGTGTCGGGGTGCAGGGCGGTGGAGACGCCGCCGATGTCCCAGCGATCGCAGGTCGCCACCAGCGGCAGCAGGCCGATCGCCGCGTGCTCGGCGGCGTGCAGCGCCCCCGGCCACCGGGCCGGTGTCAGCCCCGCCCGCAGCAGCGCCGGCTCGGAGAGCGTGTACCAGACCGCCCGCGTGCGCAGCGACCGCGCGGGCATGTCCAGCGGCACCGAGTCGATCACCCGGCCCGACGGCATCTTCCGTAGGAACCCGACCACCTGCTCGGTGACCTCCACGCTGCCCAGGCAGACCTGCAGGTCGCCGTGGGTCGCGCACCGCTCGGTCTCCTCGACGCCGATGTCGATCACGGTGCGGGCCTGGGTCGTCCACTCCGGGTCCTCGGCGTGCAGGTGGGCCAGGCCCTCCTCGAGGTCGAGGGAGTCGACCACGTAGCTCTCGCCCTGGTGCAGGTGCACCGCGCCGGGGTGCACGGTCGCCGGGGCCGTGCCGGGGTCGACCGTGCCGAGCATCCGTCCGGTGTCGGACTCCACGAGCACGATCTGCTCGCCGCCGCTGCCGCGGATGTCGACGCCGGCGTGCGGCCGGTCGGTGGGGTGGGACCAGAACCAGCCGCCGCGCCGGCGGCGCAGCAGGCCCTCGGCGACGAGGTCGTCCACGACGGCCAGCGCGGCGTCGCCGCCGAGCGCGGCGACGTCGTCGCGGGTCAGCGGGATCTCCGAGGCGGCGCAGGCCAGGTGCGGGGCGAGGACGTAGGGGTTGGTGGGGTCGAGCACGCAGCGCTCGAGCGGCGCGCCGAGCATCGCCTCGGGGTGGTGCACCAGGTAGGTGTCGAGGGGATCGTCGCGGGCCACGAGCACCACCAGCGCGTCGTCGCCCGACCGCCCGGCGCGCCCGGCCTGCTGCCAGAACGACGCCCGCGTCCCCGGGAAGCCGGCGACGACGACCGCGTCGAGGCCCGCGATGTCGACGCCCAGCTCGAGGGCGTTCGTCGTCGCCACCCCCCGCAGCGACCCCGACAGCAGGGCCTGTTCCAGCGCCCGCCGCTCCTCGGGCAGGTAGCCCGCCCGGTACGCCGCCACCTGCTCGGCCAGCCCCGGGTCGATCTCCGACAGCACGCGGCGGGCCCCCAGCGCCGTCAGCTCGGCGCCGCGCCGCGAGCGAACGAAGGCCAGTGACCGGGCCCCCTCCACCACGAGGTCGGCCAGCATCCGCGAGCACTCCGCCCCGGCCGAGCGCCGCACCGGCGCCCCGTTCTCGCCGGTGATCTCCTCGAGCAGCGGTGGCTCCCACAGCGCCACCGCCCGCGCCCCGCGCGGCGAGCCGTCGTCGGTGATCTCCGCCACGGGCAGACCGGTCAGCACCGTCGCCGACGTCGCCGGCTCGGACACCGTCGCCGACGCGAGCACGAACGTCGGGTGCGCCCCGTACCGCGCGCAGACCCGGCGCAGCCGCCGCAGCAGCAGCGCGACGTGCGAGCCGAACAGCCCGCGGTAGCCGTGGCACTCGTCGACGACGACGTAGCGCAGCCGCCGCAGGAACGTCGTCCAGCGACCGTGCCGCGGCAGGACGCCGCGGTGGAGCATGTCCGGGTTGGTGAAGATCCAGTTGGCGTGCTGGCGCACCCAGTCGCGCTCGGGGATCGGGGTGTCGCCGTCGTACGACGCGGCCCGGACCCCGTCGACGCGCAGGTCGAGCACGGTGCGCAGCTGGTCGGCGCCGAGTGCCTTGGTGGGCGAGAGGTAGAGCGCCGTCGCGCGGGGATCGGTGTGCAGCGTCGTGAGCACCGGCAGCTGGTAGGCCAGCGACTTCCCGGACGCGGTGCCGGTGGACACGACGACGTGCTCGCCCGCCCACGCCCGTTCGGCGGCGGCCGCCTGGTGGCTCCACGGCCGGGCCACCCCGCGGTCGACGAGCGGGCCGCGGACGGCGTCGGGCACCCACGACGGCCAGCCCGCGGTGGTGCCGTCGCGGGCGGGCACGAGCTCGGCGTGGGTCAGCGGGCTCTCGCCCGCGGGTGTGCCGGCGAGCACGCGGCGCAGCAGCACCGCGCCCCGGCTGCGGCCCGCGAGCACCTCGTCGCGAGCGTCCTCGCGCACGTCCCGGCCCACGTCCGCCGACCCTGACACAGACCCTCCGCCCGCGCTCTCGTTCGAGAAAGACGTACACCTCACAGCCCCTGAGCAGCAGTCGTGGGAACTGCTGTGCGACCGGATGACGCCCACCTCCTACACTGCGGCACCTGTCCACCACCCGGCGTGTCGGGAGGGTGGCTGATCATCACGCGCCGAGGTCGCCGCGAGGCCGGGCCGGGCGCGTCGAGCAGATGTGCCAACCGGGAGGCTGGATGCAAGCGTCCGTCCTCGCCGCCGGGATCACGTTCTCCGGCGGCGACAACATCGTGGTCATCGTGGTGGCGGTCGTGGCCGTCATCGCGCTGGCCATCGGCCTGGTCCTGCGACGGCAGGTCCTCGCGGCCGACGAGGGCACGCAGAACATGCGGGAGATCGGCCGTGCCGTGCAGGAGGGCGCCAACGCGTTCCTCACCCGGCAGTTCAAGACGCTGGCGCCGTTCATCGTCGTGGTCTTCCTGGTGCTGTTCGCGCTGCCCGCCGACAGCACCGGGGAGCGCATCGGCCGCTCGATCGCGTTCGTCGTCGGGGCGCTGTTCTCGATGGCCATCGGCGGCCTGGGCATGAACCTCGCCACGCAGGCCAACATCCGCGTCGCCGCCGCCTCGACCCAGCCGGGCGGGCGCGACAAGGGCGCGCGGATCGCGTTCCGCACCGGCGGCGTGGTCGGCATGGCCACCGTCGGCCTCGGCCTGTTCGGCGCCGCGATCGTCGTGCTGATCTACGTCGAGGAGGCGCCGCGCGTGCTCGAGGGCTTCGGCCTCGGCGCGGCCCTGCTCGCCATGTTCATGCGTGTCGGCGGCGGCATCTTCACGAAGGCCGCCGACGTCGGCGCCGACCTCGTCGGCAAGGTCGAGCAGAACATCCCCGAGGACGACCCCCGCAACGCCGCGACCATCGCGGACAACGTGGGCGACAACGTCGGTGACTGCGCCGGCATGGCCGCGGACCTCTTCGAGTCCTACGCCGTGACGCTGGTGGCCGCGCTGATCCTCGGCTCGGTCGCTTTCGGCTCGCTCGGCCTGACCTACCCGCTGATCATCCCCGCGATCGGGGTGCTCACCGCGATCATCGGTGTGTTCATCACCCGGACCCGCGAGGGCGAGAACGCGCTGCGCGCCATCAACCGCAGCTTCTACATCTCGGCGATCATCTCGATCATCCTGTGCTCGATCGCCGCGTTCACCTACCTGCCGTCGAGCTTCGCGGAGCTGCCCGGCGTCAGCGCCGAGCGTCTCGGCACGCTGGCCGACGCCGGCAACCCGCAGGTCATCGCGTTCGGCGCGGTGCTCATCGGCATCGTGCTCGCGATCATCATCCTGTCGCTGACGGGCTACTACACCGGCACCGAGACCCAGCCGGTCAAGGACGTCGGCACGAGCTCGCTCACCGGTGCCGCGACGGTCATCCTCGCCGGCATCTCGGTCGGCTTCGAGTCCGCGGTCTACACCGCCCTCGTCATCGGCGCCGCGGTCTACGGGGCGTTCCTGCTCTCGGGCTCGGTGTTCGTCGCGCTGTTCGCGGTCGCCCTCGCGGGCACCGGCCTGCTGACCACGGTCGGCGTCATCGTCGCCATGGACACCTTCGGTCCGGTCTCGGACAACGCCCAGGGCATCGCCGAGATGTCGGGCGACGTCGAGGGCCCCGGTGCGGAGATCCTCACCGAGCTCGACGCCGTCGGGAACACGACGAAGGCGATCACCAAGGGCATCGCGATCGCGACGGCCGTGCTCGCCGCGACCGCCCTGTTCGGGTCGTACAACGACGCGATCACCACGGCCTACCGCGACGCGGGCCAGCGGCTCGGCGACATCTACAACGTGACCGCCCCGAACCTCCTGGTCGGCGTGATCATCGGTGCGGCCGTCGTGTTCATGTTCTCGGGCCTCGCGGTGAACGCCGTGTCCCGCGCCGCGGGCGCGGTCGTCTACGAGGTCCGCCGCCAGTTCAAGACGATCCCCGGGATCATGGAGTACCGCGGCGGCGGGGGTCCGGGACGTCCCGAGTACGGCAAGGTCGTGGACCTCTGCACGCGGGACGCCCTGCGCGAGCTGGCCACGCCCGGCCTGCTGGCGATCCTCGCCCCGATCGCGGTCGGCTTCGGCCTCGGCGTCGGCCCGCTGGCGGGCTACCTCGCCGGCGCCATCGCCGCCGGCACGCTGATGGCGATCTTCCTGGCCAACTCTGGCGGCGCCTGGGACAACGCCAAGAAGCTCGTCGAGGACGGCAACCACGGCGGCAAGGGCTCCGACGCCCACGAGGCGACGATCATCGGTGACACCGTCGGTGACCCGTTCAAGGACACCGCCGGCCCGTCGATCAACCCGCTGATCAAGGTCATGAACCTGGTCTCGGTGCTGATCGCCCCGGCCGTCGTGGCCCTGTCGGTGGGCGTGGACGCCAACCCGGCGGTCCGCATCGTGATCGCGGTGGTCGCGGTCCTCGGCATCGCGGTGGCGATCTACATCTCGAAGCGCCGCTCGACGGCGATCGCCGACTCGAACCAGGACGCCCCGGAGCCGGCCACCCAGGCCTGACCCGGAGCGCACGCACGTCGGAGGGCCCCCTCGGTCGACCAGGTCGACCGAGGGGGCCCTTCGCGCGTCTCACCACCCCACGACGCCGTCACGGGCCAGGAACCGGCCGGACGGGCCCGTGGTGTCGAGGACGGCCGCGACGATCGCGTCCGTGCCCTCCTCGGGCGTCTGGGAGCCCCGGAAGTCGTTCAGCCCGGTCGCGGTCCAGCCCGGGTTGACGATCGTGACGAGCACGTCGGGCAGGGTCCGCGCGTAGAGGACCGCGATCATGTTCAGGGCCGCCTTCGACGACGGGTACGCGAGGTACGGGTAGCGCTCCCACCGGCCGTTGTCCATGTCGGAGAGCGAGCCCAGGCTCGACGAGACCATGACCAGCCGCGGGTGCTCGGCCCGCCGCAGCAGGGGCAGGAGGGCGTGGGTCACGCGCACCGGGCCGAGGACGTTGGTCTCGAGCACGGGGCGCAGGTGCTCCGCGGTGGTGTCGGCCGGCGCGACCTCCCGCTCGGCGCCGGCGATCCCGGCGTTGTTGACCAGGACGTCGAGGGCCTCGGTGTGGCGCTCGACCTCCGTGACCGCCGCCGCGACGGAGGCGTCGTCGGTGACGTCGAGGGCGATCGGGCGGATGTCGAGGGCGGGGTCCAGCGACAGGTCCGCCGGCTCGCGGCAGCCGGCGAGGACCGTCCAGCCCTGCTCGGCGAGCCGGCGGGCGGCGACGGCGCCGAGGCCGCGGGAGGCCCCGGTGATCAGTGCGGTGCTCATGACGCCACGCTGCGCCCCGGCGGTGACCGGCGGCCAGGGACGCCGGACCCGGGGACCCGCGGTACCAGGCTCGGCGCCCCCGCGCGGGGCATGCTGGGGGACGTGAGCCGCGGTGACCCCTCCGAGCTGGCGGCGGCGCTGCGGCAGTGGCGCGAACGCGTGACGCCGGGCGACGTGGGCCTGCCGGCCGGGCCGCGGCGTCGGACGCCGGGCCTGCGGCGCGAGGAGGTCGGGCAGCTGGCCGGCGTGTCGGTCGACTACGTCGTACGGCTCGAGCAGGGGCGCGGCCCGCACCCGTCGACGTCGGTGCTCGGGGCGCTCGCGCGGGCGCTGCGGCTCACCACGGGCGAGACGCGCCACCTGTTCGACCTCGCCGGCGTCGAGCCGCCCGGATCGGGCCAGGTCGCCGACATCGTCCGCCCGAGCTTGCTGCGCCTGCTCGACCGCATGCACGACCTGCCCGCGATGCTCGTCGACGCCCGCAGCACCCTGCTGGCCTGGAACCCCCTGCTCGAGGCCCTCTACGGCGACCTCTCGGCCGTACCGCGCGAGCGGCGCAACATGCTCTGGATGCGGTTCGGGCCCGACGGGCGGGAGGGGCGCGCGCTCGTCGTCGACGGCGACGGCCGGCGGGACACGATCGACCGCTCGGCGGTCGCGCGGGCACGGTCGGCCCTCGCCCGCTACCCCGGCGACCGGTACCTGCGGGCGCTGGTCGACGAGCTCTGCCGGACGAGCCCGGTCTTCGCGGAGCTGTGGGCGCAGCGGCCCGTGCAGGAGGGCCGCGTCGACCGCAAGACGTTCGACGTCCCCGGTGTGGGCCGGCTGACGCTCGACTGCGACTCCCTCGACGTCCCGGGCGACGACCAGCACCTCGTCGTCTACTCCGCCGCACCCGGCACCCGCGACGCCGAGCTGCTCGACCTGCTGCGCGTGGTCGGCCTGCAGACGGTCTAGGTCCCACGGTCGTTCGAACGCGTGTTCTACGCTCCGCGGCTGTGGGGCAGCTGTCGTTCTGGTCGGCGGACGCCCGTCCGCGCGCCCTGGGCGACCTCGAGGGCCTGCTCTGCGGGCCGGGACGCGTCGAGCTGTTCGGGCGCGGCTCGGCGGCGCGGATCACGGTCGTGCTGGGCCCGCCGCCAGTGCCGGAGGAGGACGACCCCGAGCCCGAGCCCGAGCCCGGGCCCGAGTCCCGGGCCGAGCCCGAACCCGAGCCCGACGCCGCCGAGCCGATCGAGCCGGCCGACCCCGTCGACCCGGTCGACCCGGACGAGCTCGCCTTCCTCGACCTCGACCCCGACGAGATCGCCGCCCGCCTCGGGATGCTGCCCGCGCGAGCGGGGGGATTTCCTGACGATGGACGTCAGCGTGGACGCCACGCCGGCGTCGCCGACGCCGTCCCCGCCGGCGTGTCGGGCGAGCGAGGATGTGGCGATCCTGGCGCCCCACGCCAGGAACGCCCCGTTGCTCGCACCCCCGCGTCCGATCCCGTCGTGGACGAGGTGACCGGGTGGCGGGCGCGGGCCGTGTGCTGCGCGCTGCGGGCCCGGGGCGTGCCGGCCGAGGTCGGGCACGCCGAGGACGGGCGGGCGCGGGTGCGGACGGCGTTCCGCACCGACCTCGCGGACCTCGCGCGGGCGTGGACCGACGGCGGGGGAATGAAGACCGTGCCCGGCGGGTTCGAGCTCGACGGGCCGCGGCTGCGGCTCTGGGTGCTCGCCGCCGGCGGCCACCACGGGCCGGGATACGCCCTGGGGCTCGACCCCGAGACGCGCACGCTGGACGACCGGCTGCTCACGGCGAGTCGTCAGCTGGGTCTCGGCGCCCGGCTGGTGCACGGTTCCCTGCGGATCGCCGGCGCGCGGCGACTACGCCGTCTGGGGGAGCTGGTGGGCTGCCCGCCCCGCGAGGTCGCCGCCGGCGTCTGGCCGGTGTGACCCCGACGACACCGGCACCGCGGACCCCCGAACGCGCCTGCGACCAGCACCGATCGGCCCTGGGAGCAGGGCCCGACGGGGGCTCGGGAATCCCGGCGCGCACCCCGGCGCTGACCCGATACCACCGGTCGCGCCTGGCGTGGAGAACACCGTGAGGCACACTGGCGGCGAGTGGCGACCCGCCACCTGTACGACGAGACGAGGCATGTTCGTGGCAGCGACGAAGGGCTCGACGACGGCACGCAGCGCGACGACCGACCCCGCGACCCCGACCGAGAACGGGTCGACGGGGCGGTCCGGCACGCGCGCGAAGTCCGGCGCCAAGTCCTCGGGCGGCGGCGGGAAGACCGGTCGCGGCGGCGCGACGCCGGCCGGCGACGGCGGTCGCCGCCTGGTGATCGTCGAGTCGCCGGCGAAGGCCCGCAAGATCGCCGACTACCTGGGTTCGCGCTACATCGTGGAGTCCAGCCGCGGCCACATCCGCGACCTGCCGCGCGGCGCCGCGGACGTCCCCGCCAAGTACAAGGGCGAGGCCTGGGCGCGCCTGGGCGTCGACGTCGACAACTCCTTCGAGCCGCTCTACATCGTGACGCCGGACAAGAAGTCGACGGTCACCGAGCTCAAGGAGGCCCTCAAGGAGGTCGACGAGCTCTACCTCGCGACGGACGGCGACCGCGAGGGCGAGGCCATCGCCTGGCACCTGCTGGAGACCCTCAAGCCGAAGGTCCCCGTGCGCCGGATGGTCTTCCACGAGATCACCGAGTCCGCGATCCAGGCCGCGGCGGCCAACCCGCGCGACCTCGACCAGGACCTCGTCGACGCGCAGGAGACCCGGCGCATCCTCGACCGCCTCTACGGCTACGAGGTCAGCCCCGTGCTGTGGAAGAAGGTCATGCCGAAGCTCTCGGCGGGCCGCGTGCAGTCGGTGGCGACGCGCGTGATCGTCGAGCGCGAGCGCGAGCGGATGGCGTTCGTCTCCGCGGGCTACTGGGGCATCGACGCGGTGCTGCGCTCCCTCAAGGAGCAGGACAGCGCGAACACGCCCACCTTCACGGCCCGGCTCGTCGAGATCGACGGTGCGCGGGTGGCCAGCGGGCGCGACTTCGACTCCCTCGGCCAGGTGAAGACCGAGGGCGTCCGGCGCCTCGACGAGGGCGACGCCCGCCGGCTCGCCGAGGCGCTCGCCGACCGCGACTTCACCGTCTCCTCGGTCGAGGAGAAGCCGTACACGCGCAAGCCCTACCCGCCGTTCATGACCTCGACCCTCCAGCAGGAGGGCGGGCGCAAGCTGCGGTTCTCGGCCGAGCGGACCATGCGGACCGCCCAGCGCCTGTACGAGAACGGCTACATCACCTACATGCGCACGGACTCCACGACGCTGTCGGAGACCGCGATCAACGCCGCGCGCACCCAGGCCCGCGACCTCTACGGCGCCGAGAACGTCGCCGAGAAGCCGCGCCAGTACACGCGCAAGGTGAAGAACGCGCAGGAGGCGCACGAGGCGATCCGCCCGGCGGGCGAGACGTTCCGGACGCCCGGTCAGGTGGCGGGAGAGCTCTCCGGTGACGAGTTCCGCGTCTACGAGCTGATCTGGCAGCGCACCATCGCGAGCCAGATGCGCGACGCGCGGGGCACGACGATGACCGTCCGGATCGCCGCCTCCGCCGCGACCGGCGAGGAGTGCACGTTCTCCGCGTCCGGGCGCACCATCACCTTCCCCGGCTTCCTGCGGGCCTACGTCGAGACCGTCGACGAGGAGGCCGGCGGGCAGGCCGACGACGCCGAGAGCCGCCTGCCGCGTCTCGAGTCCGGCGAGCGTGTCGCCCCCGACGAGCTCGACCCGTCGGGCCACAGCACCAACCCGCCCGCGCGGTACACCGAGGCGAGCCTGGTCAAGACGCTCGAGGAGCGCGGCATCGGCCGTCCCTCGACCTACGCGTCGATCATCAACACCATCCAGGAGCGCGGCTACGTCTGGAAGAAGGGCAGCGCGCTCGTCCCCAGCTGGATCGCCTTCGCGGTGATCGGGCTGATGGAGCAGCACTTCGGGCGCCTGGTCGACTACGACTTCACGGCCGCGCTCGAGGACGAGCTCGACGGCATCGCCGCGGGCAACACCCAGCGCGAGACGTGGCTGTCGCACTTCTACTTCGGCGCCAACGGCAACGGGAACGGCAACGGCAACGGCGCGAACGGCACCGCCGGCCACGACGACGGCGTCGAGGCCTCGATGTCCAACCTCGGCGGGCTGAAGAAGCTGGTGGGCGACAAGCTCGAGGGCATCGACGCCCGCGAGGTCAACTCGCTGCGGATGTTCGCCGACTCGCAGGGCCGCGACGTCGTCGTGCGCGTCGGGCGCTACGGGCCCTACCTCGAGCGGATCGTCAGCGAGGACGGCGAGGACAAGTCCCAGCGGGCGAACCTGCCCGACGACCTGCCGCCCGACGAGCTCGACCTGGACCTGGCCGAGCAGCTCTTCGCGACCCCGCAGGAGGGCCGCTCGCTGGGCACCGACCCGGAGTCGGGGCACGAGGTGCTCGCCAAGGAGGGCCGTTTCGGCCCCTACGTCACCGAGGTGCTGCCCGAGGGCGACAAGTCCAAGCCGCGCACCGGCTCGCTGTTCGCGTCGATGACGCTCTCGGAGATCACCCTCGAGGACGCGCTGAAGCTCCTCAGTCTCCCGCGCGTCGTGGGCACGGACCCGGAGAGCGGCGTCGAGATCACCGCGCAGAACGGCCGCTACGGGCCCTACATCAAGAAGGACAAGGACTCCCGGTCGCTGGACAGCGAGGAGAAGCTGTTCACGGTGACGCTGGAGGAGGCCCAGCGGATCTTCGCCCAGCCGAAGCAGCGGGGCCGTGCCGCCGCCAAGCCGCCGCTCAAGGAGCTCGGCACCGACCCGGCGTCGGGGCAGCCGATGGTGGTCAAGGACGGCCGGTTCGGCCCGTACGTCACCGACGGCACGGGCGTGAACGCCTCCCTGCGCAAGGGCGACGACGTCGAGACCCTGACCGACGAGCGGGCGTCCGAGCTCCTCGCCGAGAAGCGGTCGAAGGACGGCGTGAAGCCGGGCGCGAAGAAGGCGCCGGCGAAGAAGGCGCCGGCCAAGAAGACGACCGGCACGAAGACGACCGGCACGAAGACCACCGCGAAGAAGTCCACGGCGAAGAGCGGCCGGGGCACGCCGACCAGCTGACACACCGAGGGACCGTGTCCCCGGGACACGGTCCCTCGGTCGTGCCGTCGGGGGTCAGGCCACCGACGTCAGGTTCTCGACCACCGCGCGCGCCATGTCGGCGCCCGCCGAGCCCGCCAGCTGGTGGGCCCGGGCGCGGATCTCGCCGGCCAGGGGCCGCAGCTCGGCCATCGCCGGCACGGCGTCGGCGAGGGTCAGCTCCGCCTCCACGAGCGTGACGTCGCCGCCCCACACGTCGGCGAGGATGCGCACGATCCAGCCGGTGGCGTGGTCCCACCCGGCCCGCGGGGTGCCCTCGCCGTAGCCGCCGCCGCGCGCGACGACGAGCGTGACCGGCTTGCCGGCCAGCGGTGACGTCCCCGGCGCGAAGCGCGGGTCGGTGATCATCAGGTCGATCCACATCTTGAGCTGCTGGGCGACCCCGAAGTTGTAGAGCGGGGTCGCGACGACCACCGCGTCGGCGTCGGCGACCTCGTCGGCCAGCCGGGCGGCGAGCGCCACGGCGTCGCGCTGCTCGGGGCTGCGCTGGTCCTCGGGGGTGAACCCGGCGAGCGCGGCGGTCGGCCAGGCGTCGACGGGCACGGGGTCGGTGCGCAGGTCGCGGCGCACGACGGCGTCGGTCGGGTGGGCCTCGAGGTACGCGCGCTCGAGGGTGTCGGCGACCTCGCGGCTCACCGAGCCCTCCGCGCGGATGCTGCTGTCGAGACGGAAGAGGGTCACCAGGTCCTCCGGGAGCCGGAACGGATACGTGCTTCTTCTCAGATGTTCTGTCCGACAGACGTTCTTGTCAACAGAAGTGCTCGGCGGCCGTTAGTCTGTGGGCATGACCACGCCGCGCGTCGAGGCCGACCTGGGCTGGGCCCTGGGCCGGGTGGCGCGCGCGCACCTGCGGACCGCGCAGGACGTGGTGTCCGGCCTGCCGGGCGGCCCGCGGGGCTACCAGGTGCTCGCGGGGCTGGCCGGCGGCCCGCCGCGCACGCAGCTCGTGCTGGCCCGCACGCTCGGCGTCGACCGCACGGTGATGACCTACCTGCTCGACGAGCTCGAGGGCGCCGGCCTCGTGGAGCGCCGGCCCGACCCGGCCGACCGCCGCGCGCGCCAGGTCCTCCTCACCGAGACCGGCCGCGGGCGCCTGTGCGACCTCGAGCGGCGCCTGCGCGACGCCGAGGACCAGCTGCTCGCCCCGCTCGAGCCCGACGAGCGCGACGTCCTGCGCCGGCTGCTGCAGCGCCTCGCCACCGACGCCGACGGCGCGTC
Source organism: Actinomycetospora chlora (assembly GCF_039542135.1). Taxonomy (NCBI): domain Bacteria; kingdom Bacillati; phylum Actinomycetota; class Actinomycetes; order Pseudonocardiales; family Pseudonocardiaceae; genus Actinomycetospora; species Actinomycetospora chlora. Next base: position 61,891 of record NZ_BAABHO010000031.1, on the reverse strand, counting down.
GCCCTGCCAGGTGGCCGCGGACATCCAGGCCGCCGAGACCGGCGGGGCCTGCTGACCGGTCTCGCTACCCTGCCCGGGGTCGAGGAGGGCGCGAAGCGAGGGGGGATCCGGGATCGACGAGCAGCGCAGCGCCGCCGAGGCGCCGTCCGCGACGCACCGGATCCGCGACGTCCTCGCGATCCGGCCGTTCCGGCGGCTGTGGGCGGTCACCGCGGTCGCCAGCTTCGGTGACTGGCTCTCGCTGCTCGCGCTGACCGCGCTCGCCACCCAGCTCACCAGCGGGTACCAGGCCCAGAGCTTCGCGCTCGGCGGCGTCGTCGCCACCAAGCTGCTGCCGGCGCTGTTCATGGCGCCGCTCGGCGGGGTGCTCGCCGACAAGTTCGACCGCCGCACGGTGATGGTCACCTGCGACGTGGTCAAGGCGATGCTCTTCCTGTCGATCCCGCTGGTCGGGTCGCTGTGGTGGCTGTTCGCGGCGACCTTCCTCATCGAGCTCTGCGCCCTGTGCTGGATCCCGGCCAAGGACTCCTCGGTCCCCAACCTGCTGCGCCGGCCCGACCAGGTCGAGACGGCCAACCAGCTCTCCCTGGGCATGACCTACGGCGTCGCCGTCATCAGCGCGGCCGGCGCGTTCGCGCTGATCTCGAAGGCCGGCACCCTCGCGGGCTGGCACCCGAGCCCGACCGCGACGGTCTACCTCGCCCTGGTCGTCAACGGCCTGGCCGCGCTGCTCACGGCGGTCACGGTCGCCCTCTTCATCCCCGAGATCTCCGGTCGCAGCGCCGAGCGCCGCGCGGCGGCCCCCGGGCTGCTGGCGATGCTGCGCGACGGCGCGCAGTTCGTCTCGACGACGCCGCTGGTGCGCGGGCTCGTTATCGGCATCGTCGGGGCGTTCGCCGCCGGTGGTGCCGTCATCGCCAGCGCCCGGCTCTACGCCGCGAGCCTGGGCGGCGGCGACGCGGCCTACTCGGTGCTGTTCATCGCCCTGTTCACCGGCCTCGCGCTCGGGATGGCGACCGTGCCGCGCGTCGCCCGGCGGATGCCGCACCACCGCCTGTTCGGCGTCGCGATCGTCGGCGCCGGCCTGTCGCTGCTGACCGTGGCGGTCGCCTGGCACCTCTACCTCGCGCTGGCCACCGTCGTCCTGGTCGGGTTCTTCGCCGGGACGGCCCTGCTGACCGGCCTGACGATCATCGGCGCGCAGGTCGAGGACGCCGTGCGGGGGCGGGTCGTCGCGTTCGTGCAGTCGATCGTGCGCGTCGACCTGCTGGCCTCGATGTCGGTGGTGCCGCTGCTGGTGGGACTCGTGCAGTCCCGGACGCTGACGCTGCTCGGCGAGCGCGCCCAGGTCGACGGCACGCGCTTCGTGCTCTTCGGCGCCGGCCTCCTCGCCGCGGCCGTCGGCGTGCTCGCCCTCCGGCAGATGGACGACCGGCGCGCGCGGCGGCTCGCCTAGTCCCGCCGCCACCCCCGCAGCCCGAGGTCGGACACCGGCCCGAGGTGGGCGAGCTTGTCGGGGTTGACCAGCGAGAGGATCCCCTCGACGCGTCCCTCGGCGATGTCCAGCGTCATCGCGAACACGATCCGGCCGTCCGGGTCGCGCCCGAGCAGCCCGGTCTGGCCGTTGAGCGTGACGAGCTCGGTCTGCGCGCCCAGGGCCCGTCCGCGCCGGAAGATGGCCGAGAGCACGCGGGCGATGGTCGTGGCACCCGAGAGCGGCTCGGTGAACGCCATCGCCTTGCCGCCGCCGTCGCCGGTCAGGGTGGCGTCCTCGGCCAGCAGGGCGACGAGCCCGGCCACGTCCCCTTCCTGGGCGGCGGCGAAGAAGCGCGAGGCGAGGGCGTCGCGGTCGGCGCCGGACGTCGCGAAGCGCGAGCGGTCGTCGTGCACGTGCCGGCGGGCCCGCACGAGGATCTGGCGGCAGTTGGTCTCGCTGCGCCCGACCACGTCGGCGACCTCGGCGAACGGCAGGTCGAACACGTCGCGCAGCAGGAACACCGCCCGCTCCACCGGGTTGAGCCGCTCGAGCACGACGAGGAAGGCCGTCGACAGCGAGTCCGCGAGCTCCGCCGCGCCGGCGACGTCGACCGTCGTGTCCACCAGCATCGGCTCGGGCAGCCAGGGGCCGATGTACTCCTCGCGGCGGCGCTTCTCCCGGCGCAGCCGGTCGATCGCCAGGCGGGTGGCCACCGCGGTGACGAACCCGCGCGGCGACGTCAGCTCGGTGCCCGCGGACAGCTCGCGGTGCACCCGCAGCAGCGTCTCCTGGGCGACGTCCTCGGCGTCGGCGACGCTGCCCAGCATCCGGTAGGCGACGGCGACGGCGAGCGGGCGGTGCTCGGCGAGGGGATCGGTCATGTCACGGTGACGATGGCCGGTCCGTCACCGTGACACCAGACCGGGGGAGGAGTGCCGATGCTGCTCGTCGGCGGCAGTACCCGCGCCGCGTCGACGACGACGGCGGTGCTGCGCACGGTGCGGGAGCTCGCGCCCGGCGCGGTGCTGTACGAGGGCCTGGCGACGCTGCCGGCCTTCGACCCCGACGACGACCGCGACCCGCTCCCGCCGCCCGTCGCGCGGCTGCGCGACGCGGTCCGGGCGGCGCCGGCGGTCCTGTTCTGCACGCCGGAGTACGCCGGCGGCCTGCCGGGGTCGTTCAAGAACCTGCTCGACTGGACCGTCGGGGACGCGTCCCCGCGGTCGCTGTACGGCAAGCCGGTGGCCTGGATCAACGCGTCCTCGCCCGCGTCGCCCACCGGCGCCCGCGACGCCCACGCGTCCCTGGCCGTCGTCCTGCGCTACGTCGGCGCGGACGTCGTCGAGGAGGCGTGCCGGCGCCTGCCCGTCACGCGGGACATGGTCGGCGCGGATGGCCTCGTCGCCGACGGGGACGTCCGCGCCGGCCTCCGCGCGGCGGTCGCGGCGCTGGCGTCACGAGGCGGGTGAGCCCACCGCGATGTCGGCGACGGCGTCGGCGAGCGCGTCCGGCTGGTCGATCATGGAGAAGGTCCGGGCGCCCTCGAGGATCCGCAGCTGGGCCTGCGGCATCGCGGCGACCAGGCGGTGGGCGTCGCCGCGCGGGAAGAAGGCGTCGTCCGCGGACCAGGCGACCAGCACCGGCACCGTGACCTCCCCGAGCCGCGCCGCGACCGCCGTCGACGTCTCCTGGTGGGCGGACGCGGTGAGGCGGCGCAGGTCCTCGGCGACCCGCGGGTCGTCGAGGGCCGGGCGGACCCACTGTGCCGCGAGGGGCTCGACGTCGCGGTGGGCGAGGTCGCCGTAGGCGCGCTTCCGGACGGCCCTGAGGGCCAACGGCTTCACGGCGGCGCGCCAGGTCGGCCGCGTGCGGGCGGCGAGGATGAACGGCTTGATGATCGCCGGCGGGAAGTGCTCGAAGGCGTCGCAGCTGGTCAGCACGAGCGCGCCGAGCCGCTCGCCGTGGTGCACGGCGACGAGCTGGCTGACCAGGCCGCCGGTGTCGTTGCCGACGAGCACGACGTCGGTGAGGTCGAGCGCCTCGAGGAACGCGGCGACGGTCGCCGCGACGCCGGGCAGCGTGGGGTCGGCGCCGGGACGCAGCGGGGACGGGTGGGCGCCGAGCGGCCAGGTCGGGGCGAGACAGCGCAGCCCGCGCGCGGCGAGGCGGGTCGCGAGCTCGTCCCACAACGACCCGCCCATCGCGTAGCCGTGGACGAACACGACGGGGCGGCCGGTGTCGGGGCCGGTGTCGGTGTAGTGGAGGGTCAGCTGGTCGAGCTCGACGGTGGGCATGGCGGGCCTCCCGGTGGGCGATACTTCCAGACAGGCTGTTCGTAACTTACCGGCAGGGTGTACGCAAGTGGTGAGACGCACGCAGGAGGAGCGATCGGCCGCGACGCGCGCGGCGCTCAAGGCCGCCGCCCGGCGGTTGTGGACCGAGCGCGGCTACGCCGACGTCGGTACGCCGGAGATCGCCCGCGAGGCCGGCGTGACCCGCGGCGCCATGTACCACCAGTTCGACGACAAGACCGCTCTCTTCCTCGCCGTGATCGCCGACGTCGAGGAGCGGGTGATGGCGGAGCTCGGCCGGGCCGTCGCCGCGGCCGGCGCCGCCACGCCGGCGGCGGCGCTGCGGGCGGCGCTCGAGGGGTGGTTGACGATCAGCGTCGACCCCGAGGTCCGCCAGATCGTCCTGCTCGACGGGCCGGGCGTGCTCGGGTGGGCGCGGTTCCGCGAGCTCACCCGCGACTACAGCCTCGGCATGACCGAGCAGCTGCTGGCCGCGGCCGTCGAGGCCGGCGAGCTGGCCGCCCAGCCGCTGCGCCCGCTCGCCCACATCCTCATCGGCGCGCTGGACGAGGGCGCGCTCGTCGTCGCCGACGCCGACGACCAGGACCGGGCGCGCGCCGAGGTGCGCGAGGTGCTCCTCCGCCTGCTGGACGGGGTGATGGCCTCGCCTCGTGAGTGATCCGGGTCGTCACGGCGACCCGGAACGCTCACCTGGCAGCACGCTGCCCTGCAGCTCCCAGCCGCCGCCCAGGACGCGCCGCCACCGCAGCGGGCCCTCGTCCTCCCACTCGCCGCGCTGCTGGCGCCCCACGAGCTCCCACGCCCGCACGTACGCCGCCCAGGTCCGCGACAGCGCCTGTCCGATGTCCCGTGTCCGCATGCGCCCGAGCCTGGCCCGGGCCCGAGCTCCGGACGAGTGGCAGGAACGTCACTGTTCGATACATTCCTGCCATGCACACCGTGGCCGTGCCCGTCACCGAGGGCACGCCGATGTTCGAGCTCTCCACGGTGCTGGAGGTCCTGGCCCCTGACCGGTCCGCGACCACCGGGGTGCCCCGCGAGGACTGGTACGACGTCCGCCTCGTGGCCGGCGAGCCCGGACCGCTGCGGCTCGACCGCTGGGCCGTCGTCGACCCGCCGGACGGCCCGGAGGCCCTCGCCGTGGCCGACACGGTCGTCGTCGCGCCCCCGCGCGACGGCCGCGTCGACTTCCCCGGCGAGCTGCTCGACGCCCTGCGCGCGGCACACGCCCGCGGCGCGCGGATCGCGTCGGTCTGCACCGGCGCGTTCGTCCTGGCCGCGGCGGGGCTGCTCGACGGCCGGCCCGCGATCACCCACTGGAGCGCGGTCGACGAGCTCGCCCGCCGCCACCCCCGCGTCGACGTGCAGCGCACCGTCCTCTACGTCGACGACGGGGACGTCCTGACCTCGGCCGGGTCCGCCGCCGGCCTGGACCTCTGCCTGCACCTCGTGCGCCGCGACCACGGCAGCCGCGTCGCCGGCATCGTCGCGCGGCACAGCGTCGTCCCGCCCCACCGCGAGGGCGGGCAGGCGCAGTACGTGCCCACTGCGGTGCCGAACCTCCCCGCTCCGGGCGTCGCGGCGAGCCTCGACTGGGCCCGTGGGCAGCTCGACCGCCCCGTCGGCGTCGAGGAGTGGGCGCGCGCCGCGGGCACCAGCCCGCGCACGTTCGCGCGCTGGTTCCGCGACACGACCGGCACGACGCCGGGCCGCTGGCTCGCCCGCGAGCGCGTCCGCCGCGCCCAGGAGCTGCTCGAGGCGACCGACCTGTCGGTCGAGTCGGTGGCCGGCCGCTGCGGCTTCGGCACCGCCGCCGGCCTGCGCCGCCCGTTCCTGCGCGAGGTCGGCACCACGCCGCAGGAGTACCGGCGGACGTTCGGGAGGGCTCGTCAGGGCGGTGGGGCATCATCGACGGCGTGAGCGTGTGGTCGCAGGTCGTCGGTCAGCCCGCCGCGGTGGCCGAGCTGCAGGCCGCGGCGGCGCGGGCCGCGCGGGTGCGCTTCTCCGACGAGCTCGACGACGGCGAGGCCCCCGGCGGCGCGGGCATGACCCACTCCTGGCTGTTCACCGGCCCGCCGGGTTCGGGGCGCTCGGTCGCCGCGCGGGCCTTCGCCGCCGCGCTGGAGTGCCCGCAGCAGGGCTGCGGCGAGTGCCCGGCGTGCCGCACGGTCATGGCCGGTACCCACGCCGACGTGCGCGAGATCGTCCCCGAGGGCCTGTCGATCAGCGTCAAGGAGGTGCGCGGCACGATCGACGTCGCCGCCCGCCGGCCGACCACCGCGCGCTGGCAGATCGTCATCGTCGAGGACGCCGACCGGCTCACCGAGCAGGCGTCGAACGCGTTGCTCAAGTCGGTCGAGGAGCCGGCGGAGCGCACGGTGTTCCTGTTGTGCTGCCCGTCGGAGCACCCCGACGACATCTCGGTCACCATCCGCTCGCGCTGCCGCGCCGTGCGGCTGCGCACGCCCGCGCCGGAGGCGATCGCCGCGGTGCTCGTCGAGCGCGACGGCGTCGACGAGGCCGACGCGACGTGGGCGGCGTCAGTCTGCGGCGGGCACATCGGCCGCGCCCGGCGCCTCGCGCGGGTGCCGGAGGCCCGCGAGGAGCGCGACGCCGTCCTCGCCCTGCCCCGCGCGCTGCGCTCGGCCGCCGACGCGTTCGCCGCCTCCGACGCGATGGTCGGCGCCGCGGAGGCCGAGGCCGCAGCCCTCGCCGCGTCGCGCGACGAGACCGAGCGCGAGGAGCTCGCGGTCTCGATGGGCGCCGGCGGCACGGGCAAGGGCACCGCGCAGGCCCAGCGCTCGGCCCGCGCCGCGGAGAAGGACCTCGAGAAGCGGCAGCGCTCGCGCCTGACCCGCACCAAGCGCGACGCCCTCGACCGCGCGCTGGTCGAGCTCGCCGGCTACTACCGCGACGTGCTCGTCCGCGGCGTCGGGGCGTCGGTCACGTCGACCCACCCGGACCGCGCCACCGAGATCGGCGCGGCGGCCCGCGACAGCACGCCGGAGTCGTCGCTGCGCCGCCTCGAGGCCGTCCTGGCCTGCCGCGACGCCCTCGGCGCCAACGTGAAGCCCGAGATCGCGATCGACGCGCTGGTCACGGCGCTGCGGGCGGGCTGAGCCTCTCGCGCAGACCGGCCGCCAGGCCAGCGATCGTCAGCGCGTCGAACGCCCCGCCGAGCGTCGTGGCGAGCCGGACGTGCCGCACGGGCCCGAGACGCAGCCGCAGTAGGACGCGGGTGCCCGCCGGCACCGGGCGCAGCGTGATCGACCACGAGACGTCCGTGGCGCCCCGGCGCGACCGGTACACGAGGACGTGCGGCGGCTCGACCTCGTCGACGGTGAACGTCGCGTCGCGCCCGCCGTAGTCCGGGATCGCGTCGCCGGGGACCAGGTGCTGCCAGCGGTCGTCGACCCACCGCGCGGCACGGCGCCCGCGCGGGACGAGGCGCTCGACGCGCGCCGGCAGGTACCAGCCCGCGCGGCGCTTGCCGAGCTGGACGATCCAGGGCCACACGACGTCGGGCTCGCGCGGGAGCGTGAACGCCCGGTCCATGACGACGTCGGCCGGCGTGACGAGGTGGTCGCCGCGGCGTGACTCGTGCTCCTCGGCCGGGGTGGCGGCGACGGCGTCGAGGAGTCCCACGGACCCATCCTCGCGCGGCCCGTGCGTCCACCCTGACACCGGATGTCAGGAACTCCCCCCGCTCGCCTTCCGGCGGGCGCGGTAGGCGGCGACGTTGGCGCGGTTGCCGCACAGGTCGGGCATGCAGTAGCGCCGCCGGCCGGGGCGGGTGGTGTCGATGAAGACGCCCGAGCACGTGTCCGAGGCGCAGTCGCGGAACCGTTCCGGGCCGAGCGCCCGCAGCGCCCCGAGCGCGCCGAGGCCGCCGAGCAGGGCGAGCCTGTCGGCCAGGGACGCGTCGGGACGCGGCCGTGCGCCCCACTGCAGCCGCCCCCGCCCGTCGGGGTCCAGGCCCACGGTCCCGAGCCCGCGGGCCACCAGCGCGGACGCGCCGGCGGCGAGGTCGCCGGCGTCGCGGTGGTCGAGGACGGCCCGGAGGCGGGCGCGCACGTCGTGGACCGCGGCGAGGTCGCCGGGGCCGACCTCGTCGGTGACGCCGTGCTCGGCGAGGAACGAGGCCAGCGCCGCGTCGTCGTCGAGCTGGTCCTCGCCGTGCCAGACGCCGGGCGCGGTGTTCACGAGCTCCGTCGCCAGCCCCGCCGCCGCCACGTAATCGTCAAACAAGGCTTGCATCCCTTACACGCCCTCTCCTACGGTAAGGCTCACAGCGATACTTTAGCCCTGTGGAGGAGGAGCTGTGCCGACCGACCTCGCGCGCTGGGCACTGCGCGACCGCGTGGCCCTGCCCACCGGCACGATCGCCGTCGACGTGCTCGGCGCCGACCGTCCCGGGACCCCCGTCGTCCTGACCCACGGCACGCCGTCGTGGTCCTACCTCTGGCGCCGCGTCGCACCCGCGCTCGCCACCGACCGCCCCGTCCACCTGTGGGACCTGCCGACCTACGGCGACTCCACCGGTACGGGCATCCCCTCGGTCGCCGGCCACGCCCGGACGCTCGCCGCGCTCGTCGAGCACTGGGGTCTCGACGCCCCGGTGCTGCTCGGCCACGACATCGGCGCCGCGACCGTGCTGCGCGCCCACCTGGTCCACGGCACGCCCGCGAGCGCCCTCGTGCTCGCCGACGCGGCGGTGCTCTCGCCGTGGGTGACCGCCACCGCCGCGCACGTGCAGGCGAACCTCGAGGTCTACCGGTCGATGCCGAACGGCCCGTTCACCGCGATGATCACTGCGCACCTGCGGACCACCGTCGCCGGCACCCTCGCCGACGACGCCGAGCGCGCCTACCTCGAGCGCTACGCCGGCCCCGAGGGGCAGCAGCGCTACCTCGACCAGGTGTCGGGGTTCAGCGAGCACGACACCCGCGACGTCGTCGCCCGCCTCGGCGAGATCACCGTGCCGACCGACGTGGTGTGGGGCGCCGAGGACACCTGGCTCCCGCCGAGCGCCGCGACCACCCTCGGCGAGACGATCCCCGGGGCCCGGCGACACACCGTCCCCGGCGCCGGCCACTTCCTCACCGAGGACGCGCCGGAGGCGTTCCTCGACGTGCTCGCGGAGGTGCTGCCGTGATCCACGGGGAGGTCAGGATCACAACCCCGAGCGGGAAACCGATCAACGTCACAGGCGTCTTCCTCTCTGTAACACCCACGTGTCGCCGGTCCAGCACGGCGACCGACCTGGAGCACTGCACGATGAGCTCGATCATCCGCCCCGCGCCCTCCGACACCACCGCCCCCGCCGCGCGACCGAGCTCCGAGGACCACGTCCTCGTCGTCGCCGCGCGCCCCGACTCCACCGGCCTCGCCGCCGCCCGGGTCCTCGCCGAGCGTCTGGGCGCCGACGCCACCCACGCCGGCGCCACCGGCCTCGACGCCGCGGTGCGCGAGGCGGCCGAGGTGATCGTGCTCGACCCGAGCCTGCGGGCCCGGCTCACGCGCGACCCGGCGTTCACGGCCAAGGCCGACCCGGCGTCGCGGCGCGACCTGCTCTCCCGCCTCGCGCCCTACCAGGACCGCGTGCGCTGGATGAGCCGCCCGGCGTAGCGCGGAGCGCACCTCACAGCCGGCGGTTGGCCAGCACCGGCAGGGCCTTCCGGACGTCGGGGATCTGCTCGGGGTCGACGTCGACCACGAGCAGCCCCGGCTCCGCGCCGAGCTCGTCGACCGTCACGCCGAACGGCGAGGCCGCGAGGCTGTGCCCGACGCCGCGGGGGGCCTTGCCGGCGTCGATGCCCCGGCTGGCCGGGTCGGCCTGGTCGGCCGCGAGGACGAACGTCGTCACGTCGAGCGCCCGGGCCCGCACGAGCAGCTGCCACTGCTCGACCTTCCCGGGCCCCGCACCCCAGCTCGCCGGCAGCAGCGTGATCGTCGCGCCCTGGTCGGCCAGGGCGCGGAACAGCTCGGGGAAGCGGATGTCGTAGCAGGTCGCGAGCCCGAGCGTGGTGCCGTCGACGTCGATCGTCAGCGGCTTGGTGCCGGGCGCGACCGTGTCGGACTCGGCGAAGCCGAACGCGTCGTAGAGGTGGATCTTGTCGTAGGCGGTGTCGACCCCGCGGCCGGTGACGAGCAGCGTGTTGGTGACGCGCCCGTCCTCGGTCGGGGTGAACATCCCCGCCACGACGAGGACGCCGTGCTGGGCGGCGATCCGCCGGACCTCGCTCGCCCACGGCCCGTCCAGCGGCTCGGCCACGGGCGTCAGCGACACCCCGAACCGGCACATGGTCGCCTCGGGGAACACCACGACCGTCGCGCCCTGCTGCGCGGCGAGCGCGGTGTGGTCCCGGACGATCTCCAGGTTGGCCGCCGGGTCGTCGGTGGCGAGGATCTGGGCCAGGGCGACGCGCATGACCCGTGTATACCGGGCGCGTGGACGCGACGGACTACCTGGCGCGGATCGGTGCCGCGGCCGACGACCCGCTCGAGGTGCTCACGGCCCGCCACCTCGAGGCGGTGCCGTTCGAGAACCTGTCGGTGCACGAGCGCGACCACGTGCCGCTGGACGACGAGGCGCTGGTCGCCAAGGTCGTCGACCGGCGCCGCGGCGGCTTCTGCTACGAGCTCAACGGCGCGTTCGCGTGGCTGCTGCGCGAGCTCGGGCACGACGTCACGTACTGCTCGGCCCGGGTGGCGACGCCCGACGGGTTCTCGTTCCCCGGCGACCACATGGCGCTCATCGCCGGCGGCCGCACCCTCGTCGACGTCGGGTTCGGACGCTTCGCCGTCGGCCCGCTCGACCTCGACTCCCGCGACGACCAGCCCGACCGCGCCGGGACGTTCACCGTCCGCGACGCCCCCGACGGCGAGCTCGACGTGGCCTGGGACGGCAGGGTCACCTACCGCCTCGACCCCCGCGCCCGCGCGCTGGCCGACTTCGTCCCGATGGCGTGGTGGCACCGCACGTCGTCGACGTCGCCGTTCACGCGGGAGGTCACCTGCTCCCGCCTGACGCCCACGAGCCGCGTCACGATCTCCGGTCCGCTGTTCATCGAGACCCCGGACGGCGGCGTACGCACCGAGCGGACCCTGTCCCCGGACGACCAGCTCGCGACCTACCGCGACGTCTTCGGCATCGCCCTCGACGCCGTCCCGGCGCCGCTGCACCCGCGGGAGTGATCAGCGCGCGGTGCGCACCCGCGCCAGGAGCCCGTACACCTCGCAGCCCAGGCAGAAGCCGAAGGCCGCGTTGAGGAACGCCGCGGCCAGCGCGAACGCGGTGGCGACGATCCCGAGCGCCGTCGCGCCCGACAGGTAGCCGACGGCGGCCACCACCGTGAACAGCAGCCCGACGGCCTGGGAGAAGCGCACCGGCGCCGCGTCCTCGCGGTCGCTGGGCGGGCCGAGGCGCGGCGCGATCAGGACGCGGTAGAGCGCGCCGTAGGGCGACCAGCGCATGCCGGCGACCACCGGTACCGCGAACACCAGCGCCTGCAGCGCGGCGAGCACGCCGCTGCCGGTCAGCAGCACGATCGCCAGCACGACCGTGGTGACGGCGGCGGCGAAGCGGACGCCGCGGGGGTCGAGTCGGTCGGTCACCGGGTCTCCTCGAGGGGCAGGGCGGCCAGCAGGTCGGCGCGCCGCGGGACGCCGCCGACCCGCAGCAGCTCGGTGCCGTGGCGATCGAACGCGACGGTGGTCGGCGTGCGCATGACGTGCAGGGCGCGGGCGACCTCGGGGCGCTCGGCGATGTCGACGTCGACGTGCCGGAGCCCGTCGTGCTCGTCGGCCAGTGCCGTGAGCTGCTCGCGGGTCCGGTCGCACGGCGTGCAGATCGGGGAGGAGAGCTGGAGGAGCAGGACGCGGTCGTCGGTCCCCGGGCCGACACCGGCGAGGTCCCACCCGGGCGCCGTCGACGGCGCCGTGCTCGCCCGGACGCGCCCGGCGCGGCGCTGCAGCACCAGCCCGATCGCCGTCGCGACGACGAGGACGACCACGAGCACGACGGCTCCCACGACGCTCACGGTCGCCGCAACCTCGCCGACACCCCCGGTTGTTCCCTGATCGCGCGCCTGCTGCTGTCCCGACCCACCCGCCCGGCCCGCCGCGGTCCTGCCCTACACTCGTCGCCACTGCCGCCTTAGCTCAGTCGGCCAGAGCAGCTCACTCGTAATGAGCAGGTCGTCGGTTCGATTCCGACAGGCGGCTCCGCAGGTCAGGGCCGGTTCGGACCACTCCGGGCCGGCCTTTTCCGTTCCCTCGGTGGGACCGTCGCCCACCGCCCCACCGACGATCTCATCCGCGACGGATGAGGTCCCGGGGTCGGTCGGACGCCAGCGTGGTGCGGGATGCGGTCGTCGCGGCGACCCACGCGCTCGGGTGATCGGGGGGAGATCGGGTGGAGGAACCGCGGCTCGGGGTCGTCTACGACATCGACGGCGTCCTGCGGGTCGCGCCCCTCTACCGGCAGTGGGGTCGCCTGCGGGTCCTCATGAGCCGGGGACCGCGGGACCGCCGCTCCTTGCTGGGGATGCAGCGTCTGCTGCAGACCGTGGCCGCCGACGGGCCGGCCGACGTCTCCTTCCTGACCGTCCTGCCGCCCGCGCTGTCCCGCCTGCTCCTGCGCGCCCTGCGCCACGACCACTACCCGCCCGGCACGCTGCTGACGGCCGGGCGCGCCCTGTTCTCGGGTTGGCTGGTCGGCGCGGGGCTGGCCCGCAAGCGCGCCGTGCTCGACCGGCTCGCCGCGGAGCGCCCCGGGACCTCGTGGGTGCTCGTCGGCGACGACGCCGGCCACGACCCGCAGCTGTTCGCCGGCTTCGCGCGGGACCACCCGGGCCGGGTTGCGGCGATCGCGATGCGCCGGCTGATCGACGTCGACCGGGTCGTCCGGCACCTGCACCCCGACGATCTCGCGTCCGGGGCGCCGCCGCTGGTCGAGGCCCCGAACGGCGAGGAGCTGCTGCCGCGGCTGCGGGCCGTGCTCGGCCTGCGCGCGGAGGCCGGGACGCCGCGACCCGAGGACTGGTTCCTCACCGCCGACGAACGCGGCAACCCGGCGACACGCCTGCGGCCGTGGACCGAGGGCAACGCGGTCCGCCTGCGGGTGCACGGCGGCGCCTACTACGCCGCGCTCGCCGACCGTCTGGCCCGCACCGGCGAGGGAGACCTGCTGCTCGTCGCGGGCTGGCGCGGTGACGGCGACCAGGATCTCGGTGACGACGGGCCGACGGTCTCCGAGGCGCTCGCCGCGACGGCGCGGCGCGGCGCCCGGCTGGCCGTGCTGCTGTGGCGCTCGCACCTGGAGGCCTTCGGCTACCACGTCGCCCAGAACCGCCGCCTCGCCGCGGACCTCCTCGGGGTCGGGGCCGAGGTGCTGCTCGACCAGCGGATCCGGCCGCTGGGCAGCCACCACCAGAAGCTCGTCGTCGTCCGCCGCGACACCGGGGCCGACGACGACGTCGCCTACGTCGGCGGCATCGACCTCGTCCTCGGCGCCCGCGACGACATCGTCCACCGCGGCGACCCCCAGTCGGCCGCGAACGCCGACGAGTACACCCGCAGCCCCCGCCACGACGCCATGGTCGAGCTGCACGGCCCGGTGGTCCGCGACCTCGAGCAGGTGTTCCGCGAGCGGTGGGAGGAGCCGACGCCGCTGGTCCGGCTGCCCTGGCACGTCGTGCCCGACCTCGTCCACCGCCTGCCCCGGCGCGGGTCGTCGCTCCCCGGGCCCGTGCCCGATCCCGCGCCGGCCGGGCGGTGCGCCGTCCAGGTGCCGCGCACCTATCCGCGCCGCCGGCCGCCGCACCCCTTCGCGCCGCGCGGGGAGCGCAGCATCGCCCGCGGACTGATCAAGGCGCTCGGCCGGGCCGAGCGGCTGGTCTACGTCGAGGACCAGTACCTGTGGTCCGCCGACGTCGCCCGGGTGTTCGCGGCGGCCCTGCGCCGCGCGCCGCGGCTGCACCTCATCGCCGTGGTGCCCCGGCCCGAGCGCGACGACCGGCCGGGCCCGGCCGTCCTCGGGCAGGGCGAGGCGCTCGCGATGGTGCACGAGGCCGGCGGTCCGCGGGTGCAGGTCCTCGACGTGGAGAACGAGGAGCAGCGCCCGGTGTACGTGCACGCCAAGGTCTGCGTGATCGACGACGTCTGGGCGACCGTGGGCAGCAACAACTTCAACAGCCGCTCCTGGACCCACGACTCCGAGCTGGTCGCGGCGATCCTCGACGAGGAGCGGGACGCCCGCGCACCGGCGGACCCGGCCGGTCTGGGCGACGGCGCCCGGGGCTTCGCCCGGCGCCTGCGCCTCGAGCTGATGCGCGAGCACCTCGACCTGCCCGACGACGCCGACCTGCTCGACCCCGACCACGCTGCCCGGACCGTGCGGGCGCGCGCGGCCGCGCTCGACGCCTGGCACGCCGGCGGCGCGCGGGGGCCGCGGCCGCCCGGTCGCCTCCGCCGCCACGTGCCCGGCCACGAGCAGGTCCGGCTGACCCTGCGTCGCCGGTGGCTGATCGACCCCGCGTACCGGAGGGTGCTGGACCCCGACGGCCGTCCCCTCGGCGCCAGGCTCCGCCGGATCTACTGAGCCGCCGCGCCCGGTCCACGCTCACGCTTGAGGATGCCGCGGGGGCATCGTTTCCCCTGTCCCCATGACCCGCTCTCCCGTCCGCCCCGAGCCCGTCCCGGCCGAGGAGCTGTTCGCGCCGCCCGACCACGCCCGCCCGTCGATCTCGCCCGACGGGCGGTGGCTCGCCTTCCTCGCGCCCTGGCGCCATCGGCTCAACGTCTGGGTGCTGTCGCTCGACGGCGACGAGCCCGACCTCGCGCGGGCCCGCCGCGTCACCGCCGACGACCGGCGCACCGTGCTCGACCACCGCTGGGCCGACGACCCCCGCTACCTGCTCTACCTGCAGGACGACGACGGCGACGAGAACCACCACGTCTACCGGGTCGACCTCGAGGACCCGGACGCGTCCGCCGTGGACCTCACGCCCTACCCGGGCGCGCGGGTGTGGGAGATGACCCGGGTGCCCGGCCTGGCCGGGTCGATCATGGTGAGCCTCAACCACCGCGTCCCCGGCCGGATCGACCTCTGCGAGATCGACGTCGCCACCGGCGAGCTCACCGTCCTCGCCGACGGGGCCGAGGGGATCTCCTGGTTCGCGACGAGCACGCGCGACGTGTACGGCGTCGCCGTCACCGAGCAGGGGTGGGAGCTGCGGCAACGGCTCCCGGACGGGGAGCAGCGCCGGGTCGCGGCGTTCGCCGGCGACGACTTCCCCTACGGCCCGCTGACCCGCCCGGCGCCGGACGGGCGCACCCTCTGGATCGGCACCTACGGCGACGGCGACCGCCTGCGGCCCGCCCGCCTCGACCTCGCCACCGGCGCGGTGATCGAGATCGACCGGCACCCGACGCACGACCTGGACACGACCTCGGTGGTGGCCCCGCTGCTGCCGTCGCCGTTCGTCACCGACGCGGGCACCGGCGAGCTGATCGGGGTGCGCTACTCCCGCGAGCGCCAGGTGGTCCGGCCGCTCACCGAGGGCTTCGCCGAGGTCCTGGCGGCCCTGGAGGGGCTGGCCGACGGCGACCTCGGCGGGGTGTCGTCCGACCGCACCGGACGGTTCTGGGTGGCGTCGTTCAACGACGACCGCGACCCGTCCTCGTGGCTCCACGACCGCGCCACCGGCCGGGCGCACCTGCTCTTCCGCCCGCTGGGACGGGTGGACCCCGGCACGCTGGCGCCGACCGTGCCCGTGTCGATCACGGCGCGCGACGGGCTCGAGCTCCCGTCCTACCTGCTCCTGCCGGTGGGCCACGACCCGGAGGAGCACGCCGCCCCGCCGCTGGTCCTCATGCCGCACGGCGGTCCCTGGGCCCGCGACGTCTGGGGTCTCGACCTCTACGCGCAGTACTTCACGACGCGCGGCTACGCGGTGCTGAAGCCGCAGTTCCGCGGCTCCACCGGCTTCGGCCGCGCCCACCTGCAGGCGGCGATCGGGGAGTTCGGGGGCGCGATGCACGACGACCTCGTCGACGCCGTCGAGTGGGCGGTCACCCATGGCCACGCGGACCCGGCACGCGTCGCGATCTTCGGCGGCTCGTACGGCGGCTACGCCGCCCTCGTCGGGGTCACGGCGACTCCGCACCTGTTCGCCGCGGCGGTGGACTACGTCGGCGTGTCCGACCTCGCGGCCACGATGCGCAGCTTCCCCGAGGCTGTGCGGCCCGGCCTGCGGCACAACTTCCACCGCTACGTCGGCGACCCCGACGTCCCGGAGCAGGAGGCCGACATGCGGGCCCGCTCACCGATCACGCACCTGGACCGGGTCGTCACCCCCCTGATGATCTTCCAAGGGGCGAACGACGTGCGGGTGCAGCGGTCGGAGTCCGACAACGTCGTGGCGACGCTGCGGGCCCGCGGGGTGGAGGTGGCCTACCGCGTCTTCGACGACGAGGGCCACGCGTTCCTCAACCCGGAGAACCTGGTGACGATGTTCCGGGAGGCGGGGGAGTTCCTGGCC
Source organism: Actinomycetospora chlora (assembly GCF_039542135.1). Lineage (NCBI taxonomy): Bacteria > Bacillati > Actinomycetota > Actinomycetes > Pseudonocardiales > Pseudonocardiaceae > Actinomycetospora > Actinomycetospora chlora. Next base: position 45,557 of record NZ_BAABHO010000031.1, on the reverse strand, counting down.
CGGCACCTCGGGGGTCGGCCCTGACCCGGGCGCGGGTCTTCTCGCGCAGGCGCCGCAGGACGTCGAGCTGGGCGGGGTTGAACACCTCCGCCGACACCTGCTCGACGGTCCTGCGGTAGCGGCGGGGGTCGGCCGCGCCGAGGCGGTCGACCCCCGGGTAGCGCTCGCGGAGCCGGGCGAGGTCGTCCGCCATCCGCCCGGCCAGGTCGTCGCGGGTCGCGTCGTCGGCGTCGCCCGGCAGCGCGTCGAAGTCGTCGTCGGACGGCGAGCGCGCCTCGTCGGAGAGCAGCTCGGCGTAGATCTCCCGCTCGTCGTCGGTCAGCAGCCGTCCCATCACCGCTGCGAAGTGACGGTCGGGCCCGGAGAGCGCACTGCGCCCCACGACGGCGAACTCGCTGGGCAGGTCGGTGGGCAGGCGCTGCTCGAGGATGTCGGCGAGCTCCGCCCGGACGCGCTGCAGCCGCTCGATCTGCGCGGCCACGTCCGCGTCGAGGGCGCGCAGGGCTTCCTCGGGGTGCTCGTCCCGGTCGCCGAGCTCGGCGATCTGGGACAGGCCGAACCCGAGGTCCACCAGCCGCTTGATGCGCAGCAGGCGGATCAGGTGCTCCACGCCGTACTGCTTGTAGCCGTTCGACCGCCGCTCCGGCTCGGGCAGCAGCCCGACCTGGTGGTAGTGCCGCACGCTGCGCAGCGTCGTGCCGGCGAGGTCGGCGATCTCCCGGGTGCTCCAGGTCATCGCGGTCCCTTCGGGGCCGCCACCCGCGCCGGGGTGACGAGGCGAGTGGTGCTGCGGCGGAACGCCCAGAGGACCACGATCGCGACCAGTGCCGTCAAGGGGACGCCGAGGACGAGCCGGGCGAGCGCGAGCCCGGCGGTCGCGTCGAGCCACCACAGCCAGCCGGAGACCGCGGCGCGCGCCGCGAACATCGTCGCGGCCGCGACGGTCGCCACGACGTGCGCGCGCCGGGACGGGCGGTCCGCCCGCCACGGGTGCCCGCCGCCGTGGACCGCGTTCCAGGCCAGCGCCGTCACCGGCCGGCCGGCGGCCAGCGAGACCAGGCAGCCGACGAGGGCGAGCGTGGACGCGACGATGCCGACCAGGAAGTAGTCCGCGGCCGACCCGGTCCACAGCGCGATGCCGGCAGCCACCGCGACCCCGAGCACCCCGCCCAGCGCCGTCGACAGCGGCTCGCCCCGCCACCTCCGGGCCACCGCGAGGACCGCCGCGACGGCGAACGCGACGCCCGCCGTCACCGGCAGCGTCGTGACGTTCGACAGGAGGGCGAACACCACCTGCGGGACGCCGGTGCCCACCAGCCCCCAGGGGCCGCCGAGACGGTCCAGCAGGGTGAGCGGCGCCTCCGGTGCCGGGGTGGGCAGTGGGACGGTCGGGCTCTGCTCGACGGGGTCGTCCTGGTCGCGGTCCGCGCAACGCATCTCCGGTCCTCTCCGTGGATCGACGGCGAGGACACGCCATGACGCGGCGGCACACTCAAGCCCGGCGTCAGAGGTCGATGACGACCTTGCCGGGCACGTGCCGGCCAGGCGCCTGCTCGACCTGCTGATGGACGGCCTGCGCCCCGTCCCGTCCCCGGGCGCCGGTGGCACCCGGGGACGGGAGGGGTCGGTCTCGCGTTAGCTCTCCTGCTCGCCCTCGCCGTCGCGCTGCTCGACCTGGTGGGACAGCGCCACGCCGGACTCCGTGGACGGCGACGTCTCCGGGATGTCGGAGGCGTGCTGGCCGTCGTTGCCGCCGTGGCGGTGGTCGCGGCCCTGGTCCGTGCTCTTCTCGTCCGTCATGTCCTGCTCCTTGGTCCGGCATCCGCCGGGTCGTCGACGTCGGCGACGTCGTCGCAGACGGCCGACGTCCTCGTCGGCTGTGATCTGCGAACGGTGGGGCTAGCCGGTGGGGCGCGACCGGGAAACCCCGCCCCCACTTCTCAATGTTGACTACTTGGTTAGTATTGTGCGAGTCTCGGTCCGTGCGAGCGGTGCGGGTCATCGGGTTCGAGGGGCCGGCGGGTGTGGTCTGCCGGAACGTCGACGAGCCGGAGCCCGGCCCGGACGACGTGGTGGTCGAGGTGCGCGCGGCCGGGGTGGCGTTCCCCGACGTGCTGCACTCCCGCGGCGCGTACCAGGAGCGCCACGAGCCGCCGTTCACGCTCGGCGGCGAGTGCGCCGGGGTGGTGCGCAGCGCGCCCGCCTCGGCGCCACACCGGCCGGGCGACCGGGTCGCGGTGCTGCTCCCGATCGGCGCGTTCGCCGAGGTCGTGGCGGTGCCCGCGCACCTCGTCCTCCCGCTGCCCGACGCGGTCGGGTTCGACCAGGGCGCCTGCCTGCCGATCAACTACCTGACCGCGCACTTCGCCCTCGGCGAGCGGGGCGGGCTGCGCGCCGGCGAGACGGTGCTCGTGCACGGCGCGGCCGGCGGGGTCGGCACCGCGACGGTCCAGCTCGCGGCGGCGCTCGGCGCCCGCGTCGTCGCCGTGACGTCGACGCCGGAGAAGGCCGCGCTCGCGCGGGAGGTCGGCGCCCACGACGTGGTCGACGCGGCGACGTTCCGCGCGGAGGTCGCCGACCTGACCGGCGGGGTGGGCGTCGACGTCGTGGTCGACCCCGTCGGCGGTGACCGCTTCACCGACTCGCTGCGCTGCCTGCGCCACCGCGGCGGCCGGCTGCTCGTCGTCGGCTTCACCGCGGGCGACATCCCGACGGTGAAGGTCAACCGCCTGCTGCTGACCAACACCGACGTCCGCGGCGTCGGCTGGGCCAGGCCCGGGTTCGGCGAGCCCGGCTTCGTCGCCGCGCAGTGGGAGGACCTGCTGCCGCACCTGCGCTCGGGGGCGCTCGCCCCGCCGGTGTCGGGCACGTACCCGTTCGCGCGGGCCGCGGAGGCCCTCGTCGCGGTGGACGAGCGCCGGGTGCTCGGCAAGGTCGTCCTGCACCCCGACGAGAACTGAGGAGGAAGCGATGCGCTGGGGTGTCTCTGTCGCGTACTGGCCGTGGTTCACGTGGGACGAGCAGGTCGCGCTCGCCCGCCACGCGGACGCGGCGGGTGCCGACTCCGTCTGGGTCGCCGAGGGCTACGGGCAGGAGGCGGTCGCGCTGCTCGGGGCGCTGTCGGCGCTGACCGAGCGGGTCCGGCTGGGCTCGGGGATCCTGCAGATCCCCGCCCGGGCGCCCGCCGCCGCCGCGACCGCCGCGGCCACCCTCGACCGCATCTCCGGCGGGCGCCTGCTGCTGGGGCTCGGGCTGTCCGGGCCGCAGGTCTCCGAGGGCTGGTACGGCGTGCCGTTCACCGCGCCGCTGCGGCGCACCCGCGAGTACGTCGAGATCGTGCGCGCGGCGCTGTCGGGCGAGCGCCTGACCTACGCCGGGCGCGAGTGGACCCTCCCCACGCCGGAGGGGCGCGGCCTGGGCAAGCCGCTGAAGATGCTCGGCCCGGGCGCGGTGCAGCAGCGCGTGCCGATCTACCTCGGTGTCGGCGGGCCCCGGACGGTGGCGCAGTGCGGCGCGATCGCGGACGGGTGGATGCCGTTCCTGTTCAGCCCGGAGCACGCCGACGAGCTCACCGCGCCGCTGCGCGAGGGCATCGCGAGCGCCGGGCGCGCACCCGGCGACGTCGCGATCGCCCCGATGGTCCCCGTGGCCGTGGCCGACGACCTCGACGCCGCCCGCGACGCGCTCCGCCCGATCGTCGCGTTCTACCTCGGTGGCATGGGCGCGAAGGGCGCCAACTTCTACGTCGACCTCGCCGTGCGCTACGGCCACGGCCCGAGCGCGCTGGCGTGCCAGGACCGCTTCCTGGCCGGCGACCGCGACGGCGCCGCGGCCGCGCTCACCCCCGACCTGATCGACACGGTGACGGTCGCGGCGACCCCGGCGACGCTGGAGAAGCGCCTCGGCGCCTTCGCCGACGCCGGCGTCGACACGCTCGTCGCCACCCCGTTCGGCGACCGCCACCGGGTCCTCGACGCACTGGCAGGAGCACTCGCATGAGGGACGTCGTCATCGCCGGCGTGGGCAGCACCCGCTTCGGCCGCCACCTCGACCGCACGTTCACCTCGCTCGTCGGCGAGGCCGTGACGTCCGCGCTCGGCGACGCCGGGGCGCAGGCCGGGGACGCCGGTCTCGTGGTCTACGGCAACAGCGGCGCCGGCGTCGTCCAGGGCCAGGAGTCGGTGCGCGGGCAGCACGCGGTGCGCGGTTCGGGGCTCGACGGGATCCCTTTGGTCAACGTCGAGAACGCGTGCGCCACCGGTTCCACCGCGGTGAACCAGGCGTGGCTCGCGGTCGCCGCCGGGCAGGTGGACGTCGCGGTGGCGATCGGGGCGGAGAAGCTCAACCACCCCGACCGGTCGCGGGCGTTCGCCGTCATGACCGCGGCGCTCGACCAGGACCGCCTCTCCGAGATCCGCGACGACGTGGGTACGACGGGCAACGGCTCGGTGTTCATGGACCTCTACGCGCGCTGGACCCGCTGGTACGCCGAGCGCACCGACGCGTCGCCGGAGGACTTCGCCCGGGTCGCGGTGAAGAACCACGCCCACGGCGCGCTCAACCCCAAGGCCCAGTACGGCGCGCACCTCACCGTCGACGAGGTGCTCGCCGCGCGGCGGATCAGCGGCGACCTGACCCTGCCGATGTGCGCGCCGATGTCCGACGGCGCGGCGGCGGCCGTGATCACGACCCCGGAGATCGCCCGCCGCTGGGGCGCGACGCCGGTGCGGCTGCTGGCCACCGTCGTCGGCGGCGGCCACGCCGGCGTCTACGGCGAGCTCGTGCCGGCGACCGCCCGGCGGGCCTACGCGATGGCCGGTGTCGAGCCCGGCGACGTCGACGTCCTCGAGTGTCACGACGCCGCCTCGCCCGCCGAGCTCATCGTGCTGGAGGAGCTGGGGCTGGCCGCGGAGGGCGGGGCGGTCGGGCTGCTGCGCGACGGCGTCACGACGCTGGGCGGGCGGCTGCCGGTCAACCCGAGCGGTGGGCTGGGCAGCAAGGGCCACCCGATCGGCGCCACCGGCCTCGGCCAGCTCGTCGAGCTCACCGACCAGCTGCGCGGCCGCTGCGGCGACCGCCAGGTCTCCGGCGCCCGGATCGGGATGGCCGAGAACGCCGGCGGCTACCTCGGCCCGGACGCCGCGGCCGCGTCGGTGACGATCCTGGGTGCGGCGTGACGCCGGCACTGCGGATCGAGCGTGACGGGCCCGTCGCCCGGCTCGTGCTCGCCCGCCCCGAGCGGCACAACGCCCAGACCCCGCAGCTGTGGGCCGAGCTGCGCGCGGTCGGCGACGCCCTCGTCGCCGACGAGGGCGTGCGCGCCGCCGTCCTGTACGCGGACGGGCCGTCGTTCAGCTCCGGGCTCGACCTCGCCGAGCGGGAGCCGGGCGGCTTCCTGCACCGCGTCGCGCACGCCGATGACGAGGCGGCGCTCGCCGCGATCGCCGAGGCCCAGGCCGCGTTCGCGTGGATCGCCGCGGCGCCGTTCCCGGTGGTCGCCGCCGTGCGCGGCTACGCGATCGGGGCCGGCATCCAGCTCGCGCTGGCCTGCGACGTGCGGATCGTCGCCCCCGACGCGGTGCTCGCGGTCGCCGAGGTCGGGCTCGGCGCCGTGCCCGACCTGGGCGCGACGACGGAGCTGCCCCGGCTCGTCGGCCTCGAGCGGGCCCTGGACCTCGTGCTCACGGCCCGCCGGTTCGACGGCACCGAGGCGGTCGCGCTGGGCCTCGCCCTGCGCACCGCGACCGACGTCGACGCCGAGGCGCTCGCCTACGCCCACCGCCTCGCGGCGGCGCCGCGGGCCGCGCTCGCCGCCACGAAGGCCGCCACCCGCGAGCCCGACCCCGTCGCGGGCCTCGCGCTCGCGGCGCGTGGGCAGGTGGCGTGCGTGCGGGCGATGCTCAGGTCGTGACCTCGCTGGGCAGCAGCGCCCCGAGCAGCGACTCGATCTGCCGCGACAGCTCGTCGGGGCCCACCGGGCCGGCCGGGTCGTACCAGCGGAAGAGCGTGGAGAGCATCGAGAGCACCAGGTTGGCCGCGACCGTGGGGTCGAGCGGCGAGTCGGGCGGCAGGCACTCCTCGAGCAGGACGCGGAAGTCCTGGGTGCGGGCGTGCGCCCACGCGCGGAAGGCGGCCCGCCCGGCGTCGGAGAGCTCGACCTCCTCGGAGAAGACGATCGCGTAGAACGTGCGGTTGGCCGTCGCCGACCCGATGTGCGTCTTGATCATCTGGCGGAGGCGGACCTGCGGCGGCTCGCCGCTGTCCATGACCTCCTCGAGCTGGCGGCGCATGGTGCCGGTGACCTCGTCGACCATGAGGTCGAGCAGGTGCTGCTTGCTGCGCGTGTACTTGTAGACGGTCGGGCGCGAGATGCCCGCCGCCTCGGCGATGTCGTCGATCGTCGCGTTGCGGTAGCCCTTGCGACGGAACGCCTCGGCCGCCGCCGCGACCAGCGCCGCCGTGTCCGTCGCCCGTCCCCGCGCCATGACGCAATACTGCCTGGTCAGTCAGACGCGGGCAGCGACGCCAGCACCGCCGCGAGCGTGTCCCCGCCGACACCGGCCTCGCGGAGCACCTCCTCGGTGTGCTCGCCCAGCCCCGGCACGCCCCGCGCCGGTCCCGGGCCGTGCCCGTCGACGACCAGCGGCTGGCGCAGGAACGCCGTGCCGTCGACGCGGGGCAGCAGGCCGCGGGCCGCGATCTGCGGGTCGTCGAGCACCTCGCCGGGCCCGCGGACCGGCGCGACCGGCACCCCGGCGAGCACGTCCTCCCAGTGCGCGAGGTCGTGCGCGGCGATCCGCTCGGCGACCCGGCCGCGGAGCTCGACCTGGCGGGCGACGCGCTCGGCCCCCGGCACGCCGGCGAGGTCGGGCAGGTCGAGCGCCGCGCACAGCGCGCGCCAGAAGCGGTCCTCGAAGGCGATCGACAGCGCCAGCCACCGCCCGTCGGCGGTCGCGTAGACGCCGTAGCCCGGGTCCTCGCCGAGGCTGTCGGACGGCAGGCCGTTGGCGGCGGGGACGAGCCGGGTGGCCGCGAACGCCAGCAGCGCGTCGAGCATGGCGACGTCGTGGTGGCCGCCCCGCCCGTACGCCGCGCGGCCGGCCAGTCCCGCCAGGGCCGCGACGGTGGCGAACAGCCCGGCCGCGACGTCGGCCTGGGCCAGGCTCGGGACGGCGGGTGCCGCGGGGTCGAGCAGCCCGGCGAGGGCCTGGAAGGACAGGTCGTGGGCCGGACGGTCGCGGTGCGGCCCGTCCTGCCCGAAGCCCGAGATCGACACGACGACCAGGTCCGGGCGTGCGGCCGTGAGCGCGACCGGGTCGAGCCCGAGGCGGGCGAGCACGCCGGGCCGGAAGCCCTCGAGCAGCACGTCGGCGCGGTCGACCAGCGCCCGGCAGGCGGCGCGTCCCGCGTCGGTCTTGAGGTCGAGCGCGACCGAGCGCCGGCCCCGGCCGAGCGCGGCGAAGTGCCCCGGGAACGCCCGCGCCGGGTCGCCGCCCGCAGGGCGCTCGACGGCCACGACGTCGGCGCCGAGGTCGCCGAGCACCATCGCCGCGAACGGCCCCGGGTACTGCTCGGCGAGGCTGACGACCCGGTACCCCTCGAGCGGCCTCACGGGGTGATCGCGTAGCCGCCGTTGACCGGGTAGGTCTGCCCGGTGACCCAGGACGCCGCGTCCGAGGCGAGGAAGAGCACCGCGTTCGCGGCGTCCGACGGCTGGCCGAGCCGGCGTACGACGTAGCTGCGCAGCATCTTCTTCGCGACCTCGGGGTCGGCGATCGCGGGCGCGATCCCGGGCGTCTCCACCGTCGAGAGCGCCACGCAGTTGACCGTGACGCCGTGGCGCCCGACCGCCTTGGCCAGGCCGCGCGAGAACCCGGCCGCGCCCGCCTTGGCGCCCCCGTAGACCGCGAGGTTCGGCTCGCCGGTGCGCCCGGCGTCGGAGATGACGGTGACGATGCGCCCGTAGCCCCGCTCGACCATGCCGGGCAGCACCGCGCGCGAGGCGTTGAGCACGCCGTAGAAGTTGGTGGCGATCCAGGGCTCCCAGTCCTTCGGGCCGGTCTCCCAGAACGGCGGCGTGTGCGCCAGCGGGTCCTCGGCCGGGCCCGCGTTGCCGGCGTTGTTGACCAGCACGTCGACCGGGCCCACGGCGCGCGCGGCCTCGTCGAGCATCGCGGTGACGGCGTCGAGGTCGGTGACGTCGCAGCGCAGCCCGACGGCCGTCCCGCCGCCCCCGGTGATCTCGGCGGCGACGGCCTCGGCGCGGTCGGCGTGGAAGTCGTTGACCACCACCGCGGCGCCGTACGCGGCGCAGTGCAGCGCCACCTGGCGCCCGACGCCCTGCCCGGCGCCCGTGACGAGCACCGTGCGGCCGGTCATGTCGAGGATGTCCATGGTCACCTTCCGGGGAAGTCGGGCGTGCGCTTCTCGGCGAACGCGGTGATGCCCTCGCGCCAGTCGGCGCTGCGCTCGTGCTGGGCCGAGAGCTCCAGCTCGCGGGTCAGCGCCACGGGCTGCGGGGTGTCGTGCGCGGCGTTGGCCAGCCGCTTCATCGCGGCGAGTCCGACGGGGCTGCGGGCGGAGATGACGGCGGCCAGCTCGTCGACCGCGGCGGTGAGCGCGTCGTCGTCGACCACGTCGACGAGCAGGTCGGTGCCGGCGAACCGCTCGGCGGGGAACAGCGCGCCGGTGAACATGAGGTGCTTGGCGGTGGCCGCGCCGAGCCGGCGCACCAGCCGCACCGAGGCTCCGCCGCCGGGCACCTGCCCGTAGACGGCGTGCCCGTCGCCCAGGCGGGCCGACCGGGCGGCGATCGCCAGGTCGCACACCAGCACCAGCTCGAGTCCGCCGCCCACCGCGAGCCCGTTGACCGCGGCGATCACCGGTGTGCGGAACCCCTCGAGCCGGTCCAGCACGGCCCGCACGCGGTGCAGGAAGGCGTTGGTCGCGGTCGCCGCGCCGGCGGGCGGCGCGGCGTCGGCCAGGGAGCGGGCGTAGGCGAGGTCGGCGCCGGCGCAGAACGCCCGCCCGGCCGCGGCGACGACGACGGCGCGGACGTCCGGGTCCGCCTCGGCCGCGTCGAGGCCCGCCGTCAGGCCGTCGAGGACGTCCTGGTCCAGCCCGTTGAGGACGTCGGGGCGGTTCAGCGTGAGCCAGAGCGCGGTGCCACGGCGTTCCCGCAGCACCGCTTCGGTCGTGGGCATGGCGGAGAGGCTTGCAGAATACTAACCAAGCAGTCAACATTGCCGCCGACACCGGAACCGCACCGAGGGGAGAGCGCCGTGGCTCCCACCGTCACGCCGACACCGCCCTGGGCCGTCGGCCCGTCCTACGGCGACGTCGTCGTCGAGGCCCTCAGCCGCTACCCGCACCGCGACGCGTTCGTCCTCGGCGACCGCCGCGCGAGCTACGCGGAGATCGCCGACCTCGTCGGCCGCACGCAGACCGTCCTCGACGAGCTCGGCGTCCGGGTCGGCAGCGCGGTCGGGGTGCTGAGCCCGAACGCGCCCGAGGTCTTCGTCGTGCAGACCGCGACGGTGCTCAGCGGGGCCCGGTACACCGGGCTGCACCCGCTGAGCTCCCTGGAGGACCACGTCCTCCTCTGCGACGACGCGGAGATCGAGGTGCTCGTCGCGCACCCCGCCTACGCGGAGCGCGCGGCCGCCGTCGCGGAGCGGGCGGCGACCGTGCGCCACGTGCTCTCGCTCGGCCCCTCCGAGGCCGGGCCCGACCTGCTGGCGCGGTGCGCCACCACCGCGCCGCGGGCGCTGCGTCGGCCCGACCTCGACGAGGAGACCACCGCCTGGCTCCAGTACACCGGCGGCACCACCGGCACGCCGAAGGGCGCGATGATCCCGCACCGCGGGCTGGTGCAGCTCGCGCTGTCGGTGACCACGTCGTGGGGGCTGCCCGAGAGCCCGGTCTACCTGGCGGCCTCGCCGATCACGCACGCCGCGGTGCTGCCGGTGACGGCGACGCTGGCGCGCGGCGGCACCGTGGTGCTCCAGCAGGGCTTCGAGCCCGACGCGTGGCTCACCGCCGTGGAGACCGAGCGCGTCAACTTCGCCTTCGTCGTGCCGACGATGATCTACGCGATGCTCGAGAAGGCCGACCCGGCCACGCGGGACCTCTCCTCGATCGAGACGCTCTGCTACGGGGCGGCCCCGATGACGCCCCAGCGCCTGGTCGAGGCGCAGGAGGCGTTCGGCCCGGTGATGCTGCAGGGCTACGGGCAGAGCGAGTCGATCGGCATGGCCACCGCTCTGCGCAAGGACGAGCACGACCCGGTCGGGCGGCCGGACCTGCTGACCTCGTGCGGGCGCCCGGTGCTCGGGGTGCGGCTCGAGCTGCAGGCCGACGACGGCACCCCGGTGCCCGACGGTGAGGTCGGCGAGGTCTGCCTGCGCTCGCGGGCGGTGATGAACGGCTACTGGAAGCGCGAGCAGGAGTCGGCCGAGGCGCTGCGGGGCGGCTGGCTGCGCACCACCGATCTCGCGGTGCGCGACGCCGAGGGCTTCGTGCACCTCGTCGACCGCAAGAAGGACATGATCATCACCGGCGGGTTCAACGTGTACCCCCGCGAGATCGAGGACGTCCTCACCGGCCACGCCTCGGTGTCCCAGGCGGCGGTCGTCGGGGTGCCCGACGAGCGCTGGGGCGAGGCGGTCGCCGCCTTCGTCGTGGCGAAGGCGGGCGCCGACGTCGACGTTGCCGCCCTGACCGCGCTGGTCCGCGAGTGGAAGGGTCCGCACCAGGCCCCCAAGCGCGTCGAGGTCGTGCCCGAGCTGCCCACGACCGGCGTCGGCAAGATCGACAAGAAGGTGCTGCGGGCCGCCTACTGGGCCGGCGAGACGCGGAACGTGCACTGATGACGGCCCCGTTCGTCCTCGGCGAGGACCACCGCGCGTTCCGGCGCTCGGTGCGCGACCTCGCCCGTACCGAGTTCCTGCCCGGCTACCGCGAGCGCGCCGCGTGCGAGGAGTTCCCGCACGCGCAGGTGGCCCGCCTCGCCGCGGCCGGCCTGCTCGACCTCACGCTGGCCGAGGAGCACGGCGGCCAGGGCGGCGACCTCATCGCCCTGGGCCTCGCGTGCGAGGAGGTCGGCTACGCCGACCCGAACCTCGGCTACGTCCTGTTCGCCACCAACCTCACCGTGACGCTGCTCGCCGAGCACCCGGAGCCGGAGGTCCGCGGGTGGGCGGCCCGCATCGCCGCCGGCGAGGCGCTCGGCTGCTTCGCCGTCACCGAGCCCGGCGGCGGCTCGGACGCCGCGGCGGGGCGCACCCGCGCGGAGCGGGTCGACGGCGGCTGGCGCCTGACCGGCGAGAAGACGTCGGTGACGCAGGCCCCGCACGCCGACGTCGCGATCGTGCTCGCCCAGACCGAGCCCGGCAGCCGGGCCCGCGGCCTGGGCTGCTTCCTCGTCGAGACCGCCGACCCCACCGTCGGCTCGCAGCGCTTCGCCGACCCCGGCTTCCGGCCGCTCGGCCGCGGCTCGATCGCGATGGACGGCACGTTCGTGCCCGACGAGCGCGTGCTCGCCGAGCCGGGGCGCGGGCTGCAGCGCATCCTCGCCGAGTTCGACCTCTCCCGGACGCTCATCGCGCTGACCTGCGTCGGCGCCGCGCAGCGGGCGCTCGACCTGGCGGCGGTGCACGTCCGCGAGCGGGAGGCGTTCGGCCGCCCGCTCGCCGCGAACCAGGGCGTGTCGTTCCCGATCGCGGAACACATGACGTACCTGGAGGCCGTGCGCGCGCTGACCTGGACCACGCTCGGGCGGCGCATGGCCGGAGAGCCGCACACGACGCAGGCCGCGATGCTCAAGTGGTGGGCGCCGCGGGTCGCGTTCGCCGCGATCCAGGAGGCCGTCGTGCTCCACGGGCACCTCGGCTGGTCCGAGGAGATGCCGCTGCAGGCGCTGCTGCGCGACGTCTCGGGCTACCAGATCGGCGACGGCACCCCGCAGATCCAGAAGATCGTCATCGCGCGCGACGTCCTCGGGCGGGCGGTGTCCTGACCGGCGCTACGGGGCCAGCGCTCGGCCGACCTCGAGCCACGCGTCCCGGCGGTGCGCCACCCGCGCGGCGCGGATGTCCGGGTCCGGGGTGTGCAGCGCTCCCCGGCTGGGGTGGAAGGTGCGCACGACGAGCTGCGGGCGCCGGGCGACGTCGGGGTGACGCTTCGTCAGCCGGTCCCAGCTGCTGTGCGCCTCGTTGCCCTGCAGCAGCACCGCCACCAGCCGGGGCAGGAGCAGCAGGAGCCGCCGCAGCGGCTCGACCCCGGCCTCGAGCTGGGCGGCCCGCGGCGCGGCGTTGATGTACCAGGGGTAGGCGTTCCACGGCGTGACGTCGCCCGCGGCGACGCCGGCCTCGGCCATGAGCTCCATCTGGGTCTGGGCGGTCGGGTCGTCGTTCTCCACGCACAGGAACCCGCTGCCCACCCCGACCTGCGTCTTCGGGCCAGGGTCGCGCAGGACGGTCAGCACCCGCGCCTTGACGCCGCCGTGGACGGGCGCCACGTGCGGCATCCACGCGTCCCCGGAGCGGCACAGCTCGTCGACGAGCTCGTTGACCGGTCGTACGTGGGGGGCGTACCGACCCTGTTCCTGCTCGAGCCGGAACGAGGCCTCGGCCATGCGTCGCACCGGAGCATGATGTCGGATTCGTCCGGTCGGACGGCGCCCCGGGGGCGGACCACCGGGACGCCGAGGGTCTAGCGTGCGGCGACGCGGCGGGCGCCCTGCTGGGCGGCGGCGGTGCCGCTCCGGGCGCCGACCCCGAACAGGTGCAGCCCGCCGGCGACGACCACGCCGACGACGCGGCCCGTGACCCGCACCGGGTTGAGCGTCCGCGCGAGCTGGTCCAGCGGCGCGGCGAGGGCCTCGGTATAGGCGTGGATCTGCCGCCCGACGCTGTCCGAGGCGTCCTCGGCCTCCCGACCGACCCGGGCACCGAGGGTCGCGGTGCGGTCCGCGCCCGCGACGGCGTCCTCGGCGGCCCGGCGGGCGCCCTCGTCGACCCGCTCCGCGGCGCGCGGCCCGGCGGCCCGCGCCTCGGCGGCCACCTCGCGGGCGGTGCCCTCGGCGCGCTCGGCGATCTGCTCGCCGGTGGTCTGCGCGATGCTCGCCGCGTCCTGCGCGGCCGAGGACACGTCCTTGTCGCCCTCGCCCACGGCCCGGACCTGGTCGGCGATCCCTGACCCGGCGGCCGCGGCGGTCGCGCCGGCCTTCCGCGCCCCGGTCCGGGTGTGCCCGGCGGCCTTCTTCGCGGTGGTCGACGCGTCCCGGGCCACGTCCTCCGCGGTCTCCGCGGCGTCCTCGCCGACCGCCTCGACGGCGGCGCCGGCCTCCCGCGCGGCGGCGCGGGTGCTCGGCGCGAGGCCGTCGCCGGCGTCGACGTGGCGCCGGTCGACGACCTCGCCGTCCTCACCGTGCACCACGACCTCCCCGCCGCCGTGGTCGGAGACGATGGTGACGGCTCGCTCCACGGCCTCGACCTCGGTGGCGGTCCGTGCGGTCACCTGCTCGTCGCCGGGGACGGTGACGGTCCACTCGCCGTCGGACGGCTGCACGTGGCGGTCGGGCATGACCTGCTCCCTCGCTCGTCGGTACCCCAGGGGCTGCCCACCCTTGGGCCCGCGACCCACGCCCCCACGTCGGTCGTGACGTGACCTCGCCCTCGCCCCGGGCGATCGCCGCACCCGCCGTCGTCCGTCCGGGTGCACGACGGCGCGCACGGGCTCCCGTGCACTGCGCGCGGCCACCGTCCGCGGGACGCATCCGCGCTCACCGGCGGGCCCCCGGCACGGGCCGCTGGGCGCACGCCGTCGATCACACGTCGGTGATCGGAAACACCCGTCGTGCCCTTCCCGATGGCCGATCGACCCCCGGTCGGGGGCGAGCGAGGGGGGTGCGCGATGGCGCGACGACGGGGCCACGACGAGGTCGGTCCGGTGGTCGGGTGACGGTCGAGGAGACCCGGCCGCACCGACGGCACCGCCCCGCTCCGGACACCCGGACCGGCCCGATCGCGACCGACGGCGCCGCCGTCACCACCGGGCCCCGGCTGGTGCCCACCGAGGTGGCCCGCCTGCCGCGACCGCGACACGGCGGCCCCGGCGTCGCGACCGGGCCCCTGCGCGTCAGCGACGCCTCGCTCGCCGCCGCGGCGCCGACCAGCCCGACGGCGTTCGCGGCGATCTACCGGCGCTACGGCGACGCCCTCCACGACTTCTGCCTGGGCATGCTGCGCGACCGGGACGCGGCCGCGGACTGCGTCCAGGACGTCTTCTGCGTGGCGGCCACCCGGCTCGACCAGCTGCGCGAGCACGACAAGCTGCGGCCCTGGCTCTACGCCATCGCGCGCCACGAGGCCCTCGCCCGCCTGCGCCGCCGTCGCCGGGAGCAGCCCACCGACGCGATGCCCGACGGGCCGAGCGCCGGCGACGGCCCGGACGCGCTGGCCGCGCGCACCGAGCTCGCGGAGCTTGTGGCCGCGGCGGCGGGCGGCCTCGCCGACCGCGACCGCACGGTGCTCGAGCTGCACTACCGCCACGGCCTCGACGGCCCCGAGCTCGCCGACGCCCTCGGCGTCAGCGCGACCCACGCCAACACCCTCGTCGGACGGCTGCGCACGACCGTCGAGCGCTGCCTCGGAGCGCTGCTCGTCGCCCGCCACCGGCGGGCGGAGTGCGCCGAGCTCGACGCGCTCCTCGGCGGGTGGGACGGCGGCATGACCGTGCTGCTGCGCAAGCGCCTGAACCGCCACATCGAGGGCTGCGCGGGGTGCCGCGACGCCCGGGGGCGCCTCGTCTCCCCGACGGCCCTGCTGGCGTCCGCACCCGTGGCGGTGCCGGCGCCGGGCTGGCTGGGCGACAGCATCGCCCGGCACGCGACACCGATGCTCCAGCCCGGCGGCGGCAGCGCCGGCACGTCGGTGTCGTGGTGGCCCGCGGGCCTGGGCGGTGGCACCCACGCCTCCGCGGCGGTGCTCGCCCCGATCGTCGCGGCGGTCGTCGTCGCGCCGGTGCTCACCGTCGCCGTGCTCACGGCGGGCAGCACGGCGCCGGACGTGATCGCCGGCCCGGGCGCTCCGGCGCCCGCCCCGAGCGCGGTGTCCCCGACGGGGGCCGCGCCGACCGGCTCGTCGTCCCCGCCGTCCGGACGGTCGACCGGCCCGACGGCCTCGGTGCGACCCCAGCCGGGGGCACCGGGGACCCGGCCGGGCGTCCGGCCGGGGCAGCCCGCCGTGCCGCTGCCGAGGGCGCCGCTCGGGCCGTTCAGCCGCCCCCCGGCGCTGCCCGAGGCGCCGCCGGTCGTCCCGGAACCGCCCGACCCGCGGGACGACGAGCTGCCCTCCGGGCCCTGCGAGGCCTGCACCCGGGCGCCGACCCCGGGCCCCACCGGCTTCGCCGGTGGCGAGGGGGCGCCCGCTGGATCGTCGACCTGACCGGCACCGACGACCATGCCCGGGGAGACGCCCCCCGGGTCTCCCCGGGCACGGCCACGCGCCCGGGCCCGGCTCCTGCGGCAGGAGCCGGGCCCGGGTCGTCTCAGGACCGGATGAAGCGACCGCACGCGCTCAGCACCCGGGGCACGTACCAGCCGACCCCGGGGATCGACCGGAGGCGGTTGACCGAGGACCAGGTCTGCGGGGTGCGCGCGATGATGATGGCGACGCCCGCGGGGACGCCGATGCCCCAGATGCAGGCGTTCCAGTCGCGGAACCACCCCTGGTGGACGCCGGCTGCGGGAGCGACCTGCACGACGGCGGGGGCCGCCTGCGCCTCCCCGGCCACGGCCGTTGTGGCGGCGATGACGGCACAGGCGGCCA
This sequence comes from Actinomycetospora chlora, assembly GCF_039542135.1. Lineage (NCBI taxonomy): Bacteria > Bacillati > Actinomycetota > Actinomycetes > Pseudonocardiales > Pseudonocardiaceae > Actinomycetospora > Actinomycetospora chlora. Next base: position 29,727 of record NZ_BAABHO010000031.1, on the reverse strand, counting down.
GGGTGGCGATCAGGATCGACAGACGTCGCATGGGAGCTCCTCGTGGGCCCGGCCCGCCGCCCGGTCGGGCCGCGGTGCACGGGTAGGAGCGGTGGCCCCTCCGCGGTCGCACACTTTTCCGCGGACTTTCTCTGGCTCTTCCTCAGTGCGGCGGCTGCTCCCACATCGTCGTGCGGAAGAGGTCGAGGAAGCCCAGGTCCCGGTACACGCCGTGCCCGTGGTCGCTGGCGATGAGCAGGGACGGGAGCTCGGGGGCGACGGCGACGGACGCCGCGGTGAGCGCGGCGCCGTAGCCGCGGCGGCGGGCGCTCGGGAGTGTCGCCACCCAGTCCACCTCGACGATGCCGTGGTGCACCGCGCAGCCGGCAGTGGCGACCGGCTCGCCGTCGGCGTGGCCGACGAGCAGGTGCAGCAGGTCGCGGGTGAGGGCGAGGTCGGCGATGGCGGGCGTGCCGACCGACTCGATCTCGAAGCCGCTGACGAGGACGTGCTCGAAGGCGGCCAGGTCGGCCTCGGTGCGGACCTCGCGGATCTCCAGGTCGGACGGCGCCGGCGGGGCGGGGGCGGGGGCGGGGGGACGCAGCATCAGCGGCGGGTGGCCGACGCGGACGAGACCGAGCTCGGTGAGGTCCGGGGTCGGCCAGAGCGAGAGGACGATCCACCACCGGTCGGGCGGGAAGAACTCCCGCGCGGCGGCGAGCAGCTCGGGCCAGCGCGCCGGCTCGGGCGGGCGGGTCAGCACCAGGGCGTTGTCGTAACCGAAGGGCGAGCCGAGGTCGACGAGCCGGGCGCCCTCGACGTCGCGCACCCGCCCGTCGATGCGGGCGGCCATCGCGGCGAGCCGGTCGGCGTAGGCGAAGACGAAGCGGCGGGCGAGGGTGTCGTCCACCGGGACGTCGGGCTCCCAGCCGGTACTCAGCGTCGCGTGGGTCGCGCCGTCGTCGGTCATCCGCTGATGGTGGGGCCCTCGGGCGAGGCGGTCCAGACCGTGAATTCGTAGTCCGCGTACCGCTCCCGGGAGGCGCCGGCGTCCTCCCAGGAGTAGCGGTACGAGCCGACGTGGCCGAGCTTGATCCGCGTGTCGGCGAGGATCGTGAAGCCGCTGCGGCGTGCCCGCTCGCAGAACGCGAAGTCCTCGCCGAGGTACCAGGTGCCGTCGCCGTCGGGGATGAGCAGCGGCAGGAAGTACGGGACGACGGGCGTCGAGAAGCGCTGGTTGCAGACGGGCAGCTGCTCGTGGCGGGCGATGCCGTCGTAGACCTCGCGGCGCGTCAGCAGGAAGCCCGTCGCCGCGTAGCGGATCTCGAGCAGCCCGCCGTGGGTGCCGAAGCGCACCGTTCGCGTGTCGGGGAGCAGGTGGCAGGACAGGGCCCGGGAGTTCTTCTTCGGGTAGATGCCGCAGACGATCGGGACGTCGTGCTCCCGCAGGCGGCGCACGTCGTCGACGTCGAAGACGACGTCGGAGTCGATCCACAGCAGCTCGTCGAAGCCGTCGGCCAGCGCGTCCGAGGCGATCTGGCTGCGGGCCTGGTCGATCGCGGCGTAGCCCTGGACGCGGCGCACCGGGTAGCCCGCCGCCTCGAGCCGCCGGAGCCCGGCCTCGCACTCGGGCTCGACGTGACCCCCGACCGGCACGAGCACCACGCAACGAGCAGGGTCCGCGCTCACGGGCGCCTCCTGGGGGAACGCCGACGGGCGACGGGGCGGGAGGCGCCACCGTAGCGGGCGCCTCGAGGAGGTCCGTCCGGCGTCGATCACCCTCCGTACCGCCGTCCGGACTCAGCGCTGTGCAGTAGCCGGTTACTGCTGACGGACCTCCGCTGAGCCCCCGATGATCGCGCCGTTGATGGCGCCGCCGTGGGGGGACGTATCCCGATGACCGAGTCGCAGCTGCAGGCGCTCATCGCGAGGATGGCGACGGACTCCGCCTTCGCCGGGGCCGTTCGCGAGCGTCCCGACGACGTGGCGGCCCAGTACGGCATCAGTGCGGCCGACCTGTCGGTGCTGACGGCGCTGAAGGTCGACACCGGCGTGCGGCCGCCGGCCTTGCTCGAGGAGCGGCTCTCGCGCTCGAGCCTGCTGTTCGGGGGCGAGTTCCACGCGGCGGGTGGTGACTCGGGCGGCGACTCGGGTGGGGACTCGGGTGGCGACTCGGGCGGCGACTCCGGTGGCGACTCTGGTGGTGGGCACAGCGACTCCGGCGACGCGCACAGCTCCTCCGACGACTCGTCCGACTCCGACTCCGACTCCGACTCCGACTCCGGCTCCGACTCCGGCTCCGACTCCGGCTCCGGCTCCGGCGACGAGCACGACTCCTCCGACACGGACGCCTCGACCGGCTCCGACTCCGGCTCCGGCTCCGGCGGCGAGGACGGCGACACCGGCGCGGCGTCCGACGCGGGGAGCTCGGGGGAGCACGCCTCGGAGTCGTCGGACGCGTCGAGCGACAGTGGCTCGCCGTCGGCGGAGCCGCACGCGGACGCCTCGCCCGACCAGCCGATGGCGACGACCGGGACCACCGCCGACGCCGGGTCGGGGGAACCGCACGCGGCCGCCGACACCACCCCGCCCGCCGGCAGCGCGCCCGTGGAGTCGACGGAGTCGGCCGAGGACGTCCAGCCCGTCGCCGCGGACGACGGGCCGCACACCGAGTCGCCCACCGAGCCGACGACCGACCCGGCGCCGGCCTGGCAGGGCCCGGTGTCGAGCGCGTCGTTCCAGCCCTCGACCCCGACCATGACGATGTCGTCCGCTGTCTCCGCTGGACAACCGGTCGCCGGCGACGGGGCCGGTGCGGACGCGGTGTCGGGCTCCGGTGCGGGCTCGGGTGCGGGGTCGGGTTCGGATGCGGGGTGGGGGACCGGGGGGTGGAACGGTTCGCGGCCGATCGGGGACTACGGGTCGAGCTCCGACGCCGGTTCGGGTTCCGACTCCGGGTCCGGTGGCGGCTCTGACGCTGCCTCGGGCTCGGGCTCGGCGAGCGATGCCGCCTCGGGCTCGGGCTCGGCGAGCGATGCCGGGTCGGGTTCGGGCTCGGCGAGCGATGCCGGGTCGGGTTCGTGTGCTGATGCCGGGTCGGGCTCGGGCGCCGGCTCGGGCGCGGGTGCGGGGTCGGGCTCGGATGCCGGGTGGGGGACCGGGGGGTGGAACGGTTCGCGGCCGATCGGGGACTACGGGTCGAGCTCCGACGCCGGTTCGGGTTCCGACTCCGGGTCCGGCGGCGGCTCTGACGCCGCCTCGGGCTCGGGCTCGGCGAGCGATGCCGGGTCGGGTTCGGGTTCCGCGGCGGACTCTGGTTCGGGTTCCGCGGCGGACGCGGGCTCGGGGTCCGGTGCCGATGCTGGGTCGGGCGTCGGAGCCGGCTCGGGTGCGGGCTCGGGATCGGATGCGGGGTGGGGGACTGGGGGGTGGAACGGTTCGCGGCCGATCGGGGACTACGGGTCGGGTCCCGAGGCCGGGTCGGGTTCGGGTTCTGACTCCGGGTCCGGTGGCGGCTCTGACGCCGGTTCGGGCTCGGGTGATGGCGTTGGCGCCGGGTCGGGTTCGGGTGATGGCGTTGGCGCCGGGTCGGGTTCGGGCACGGCGACCGAGGCCGGGTCCGGGTCGGGTGGCGGTTCGGACGCTGCTTCGGGGTCGGGTGGTGCGGCTGGTGCGGGTTCGGGGTCGGGCGCCGACCCCGGGTCCGGGTCCGGCGCCGTCCCCGAGGCCGCGTCCGGGGCCGGCGGGGGTGTCGACGCGGGGTCCGGCTCCGGTAGCGGAGGCGGCACGGGGAGCGGGGCGACCACGGGCGGTGGCCCGGCCGCTCCGGCCGCGCCCGACGGCGCCGCCGGTCCGGTCCTGGCGCCTCGGCCGGTCGGGCCCGCGGGAGTCGGACCGCTGGCCCAGCCGCTGCTCCCCCCGCGGGTGCTGACCGGCGCCGGGGTGCCGGCCGACACGGCAGCACTCGGACAGGGTCAGGTCCGCCGGATCACCGACGCCGGCTTCCGCATCCCCGGGCTGGATGCGGGGACCGGGCCGCGCCTGTCGGCGATCGGGGCCGCGTTGCACGTCGCGCAGCCCAGCCAGACGACCCACCACGCAGCCACCCCGAGCCCGGTCACCGGGCCAGGACGGACCGACCACGATGCGCCGCGGTACGCCGCCGACACCCGGGGCGCCGGCTCGGTGCGCGGCTCCGAGTTCCGGGACGCTGCCCTGCGCACCGGTCTGGCGTGGGCGAGCGTCGCCGGGGTTGCGGGCGCCCCCGGCAGCGTCATCCGTGACCCCGATGCCGTGCGCCGCGCTGCCGGGGACCTGTGGGGCCGGACCGCGACGCAGGCGGCGGCCGAGCGGGACCGCGCCGTCGGCCGTGTGAGCGCCCTGATCCCGTCGTGGCGCTACTCCGGCGGGGCCGCCGAGCACGGGGCCTGGTCGGCCAGGACCGAGGGCAGCTTCCGGATCGGTCCGTTCACCGGCACGACGGGCGCATCGTCGTGGGCGGGCTACCAGGTCGGAGCCCACGTCGGCGCCGAGGTCGGCAAGGGCGGCCTCAGGGCATCGGTCGGGGGCCAGGCGATCGGCGGCGCGGGAGCCGAGGCGCACGGCGAGGCGACCGCGGGGCCCGTCCACCTCGGCGGGCGGGTGCTCGTCGTGGTCGGCGCCGGGGCGGAGGGTCACGCCTCGGTCGAGATCGGCGGTCACGGCGGCGAGTTCTCCGTGGGGGGCCGCGCCGGGGCGATGATCGGGGTGGAGGCGGACGGCAGCATCTCCGCGGGCGACTTCGGCGAGGCACACGTCGGCGTCGCCGCCCTGGCGGGCTTCGCCGTCGTGTTCAACGTCGACATCGTCATCACGGGCAACAAGGTCGGCTTCAGCGTCACCGCGGGCGGCAGCGTGGTCGTCGGGGGCACCGTGACGGTTGGTGCCTCGTTCAACCCCTCGGCCGTCGGCAACGCCATCCTGACCAAGGTGACCGACGTGCTCGGCGGGGCACTCGCGAAGGTCGGCGGCTTCCTGGGCGACGCGTACAACAAGGTCGCCGACGCGGCCGGCGCCGTCCGCGACACCGTCGGCCACGCGGTCGACACCGTGCGCGACGCCATCGGCGGCGCGGTCGACGCGATCGGCGGCTTCGTCAAGGGCCTGGGCGGGGCCATCAGTTCGGCGGCCGAGAGCACGGGCGCCGCCATCGCCGACATCGCCGGCAAGGCCGGCGAGGCCGTCGGCTGGCTGTGGGACAAGATCTTCGGTTCGGAGAAGCCCGCCGAGGGCGGCGGCCAGCAGGGGCCGGGTGGCGGAACCGCCGGCGACGGCGGGCAGGGGCAGGGCAGCGGCTCCGGTGGCGACGCCGGCAGCGGGAGCGGCTCCGGGAGCGACGACTCCGACGACGACTCCGACGGCTCCGACGACGGTGGGGGCGGCGACGACGACCCCGAGAAGGACGGTTCCGGCGGCGAGGAGGCCAGCGAGTCCGGGGACGACGGCGGCGACGGCGACGGGAGCGGCGGACCGGGCGGGCCGATCATCGAGCTCGCCGGCGGCGACGCCTTCGACCGCGCGCTGCGCATCCTGCTGACCGCCGAGAACACCCCGGGCAGCCACGGGCCGGGCGGCGAGCAGGGGGACGGCGACGGCACCGGCGCGAGCGGCGACCGGCTGTCCGGCGTCCGGTGGGACCCGAGCCGCGGTGGGTCCGGCGGAGGCGACCAGGGCGACGGGGACGGCACCGGCCGCGCGCCGATCGACATCCTCGTCCGGCCGGGGGGCAACGGCTCCAACAACGAGGACCTCGGCGACGGCGTGGGCAACGGCAAGCAGCCGATGCCCGGGTTCCAGCAGGGGTGGCGTGACACCGCCCGCCTCGGGGCCGACCTCCGGCTCGACCTCTCCACCGCCGCGCTGCACCGGGAGATCCCCGAACTGAGGTGAACGCCGGGGTACCTCGGTAACAGACCGCGCGGTCCGGACGAATCCGCCACCACAGGATCGGTGTGGATCTCGTCGGGAGGGCTCGGTGCGCACGGCGTACAAGGTGTGGCTGGGGATCGCGGCGGTGGTGTTCCTGCTCGTCGCGGCCCGGGACCTCGGATCCGGTGCCCGGCCCGCGTCGTCGTCCACGCCGATCGCGAGCCCGGCCACCACGTCGACGACCACGTCCTCGACGAGCCGCGCCCCGGTCTCGAGTGCGGCGCCCACGACCTCGAGCGCGTCGGCCGAGGAGGGCGAACCGGCCACCGTCACCGACGTCGTCGACGGCGACACCCTGGAGATCGAGGGCGGCCGGCGGGTCCGGCTGCTCGGCATCGACGCGTGCGAGATGGGCACCCGCGGCGGTCGCGAGGCCAAGGACCTGCTCGAGACGTACGTCAGCAGCAGCCGGGTGCGGCTGATCGCCGACGGCCCGCGCGACACCGACCGCTACGGCCGCCTCCTGCGCCGCGTCGAGACGACCGGGTCGACGGACGTCGGTGCGCTCCTCGTGTCGTCGCCGAGCGTCGGGATCTACGAGGGGGGTCGGAACGACGCGAGCCCGGCCTACCTCGCCGAGCTCCGTGCCGCCGACCACGGCGATCGCGACTGCGCCGGGACGCCCGACACCGCGCCCACCGGCAGCGGGGGCGACGTCGACGTGGACGTGCACGTCGGGGACGGCGACAGCGGCCTGCCCGACGGCGCCCTCACCGGCGGCTACTGCGCGCGCAAGTGGTGGTGCTGACGTGGCGCGACGGTCCCAGGGGAGCCCGGCGGCCGCGGTCGTGGGCCTGCTGCTCGTGATCGGGCTCGTGCTCGTCGTCGTCAAGTGGCTGCTGATCACGGCGGCGATCCTCGCGGTGCCGTTCGGGCTGTGGTGGGTCTGGGACCGGACGCGGCAGCAGCGCGACCGGCGTGAGCGCGACGCAGTCGCCGCCCGGCGGCGGGACGTCGAGTCGCGGGCCGTGCTCGACGCCGCCGGCGGGTGCGGGTGGTGCGGCATGGCGACGGGGCACCGGGACCACCGCACCGGCGCCCGCGTCACCCCGCGCGCGTACCACCACCACGAGATCGAGCAGGCCCTCGCGGCACTGCCGGCGGGCTACAGCCCGTAGGCCTCCAGCAGCCGCAGCCAGACCTCGCTCATCGTCGGGAACGACGGGACGGCGTGCCAGAGACGCTCGAGCGGCACCTCGCCGACCACGGCGATGGTGGCCGCGTGGACCATGTCCGCCACGTCCTGCCCGACGAACGTCGCGCCGACGATCACGCCGCGGTCGGTGTCGACCACGATCGTCGCGAAGCCGTCGTACCCGTCGGCCTGCAGTGACCCGCCGGCGACGCTGCCGATCTCGTAGCTCACCGCCCGCACCGGCAGGCCCGCGTCGCGGGCGCCGGCCTCGGTGTAGCCGACGGCCGCGACCTGCGGGTCGGTGAAGATCACCTGCGGGACGGCGGTGTGCTCGGCCGTGGTGGCGTGGTGCGAGTACCGGCCGCCGAGCTCCTCGCCCCGCGACCGCGCCACGACCACGTCGCCGCAGATCCGCGCCTGGTACTTGCCCATGTGCGTCAGCTTCGCCCCGGTGCTGGCGTCGCCGACGGCGTAGAGCCAGTCGCCGAGCACCGTGGTCGTGTCGTCGGCCGGGAGCGGCTTGCCCGGCTCGAGCCCGACGGTGTCGACGCCGATGTCGGTGGTGGCGGGCTTGCGTCCGGCGGCCACGAGCAGCTCGGCCCCGCGCACCTCGGACCCGTCGTCCAGCGTGGCCACCACGTCGGGCCCGTCGCGCCGCACCGCCGTCATCGACGTCGAGAGCCGCACGTCGACGCCGTCGGCCTCGAGCGCGGCCTGCACCCGCCGGCCCGCCTCGGGCTCGGTCGTCGGCAGGATCCGGTCGCCGTGCTGGACCAGCGTCACCCGGGCGCCGAGACGCTGGAACGCGGTGGCCATCTCGGCGCCGACGACCCCGCCGCCGAGGATCAGCAGCGACGCCGGGATCTCCTTGACCTGCGTGGCCTCCTGGTTGGTCCAGGCGTTCACCTGGTCCAGGCCGTCGATCGGCGGCAGCGCGGGCGTCGAGCCGGTGGCGACGACGACGTACCGGGCCGCGACGGAGGTGGTCGTCCCGTCGTGGTGGGTGACCTCGGCCGCCCGCTCGCCGGTGAGGCGCCCGTGGCCGCGCAGCAGCGTGATGCCGGCGCCGGAGAGCCAGTCGGCCTGGGACGAGTCGTCCTCGCCGGCGAACTGGTCGCGCCGCGCGAGCACCGCGTCGACGTCGACGCCGCCGGTGATCGCCTCGGCCACCCCGGGCATGCGCTGCGTCGCGGCATAGAGGTCCACGGGCCGCAGCAGCGCCTTCGAGGGGATGCACGCGTAGTAGGAGCACTCGCCCCCGACCAGGCGCGACTCGACGATCGCCGCCGAGAGTCCCTGCTGGTGGGCGCGGTCCGCGACGTTCTCGCCGACCGGCCCGGCGCCGATCACCAGGACGTCGACGTCGAGGTCGCTCATCGGTCCTCCTACCTTCGTGTCCGTGACCGTGGTGATCGTCCCCCACCACCGGCCGGACCGGCATCAGGGAGACCCGGCCGGGTCCCCGCTCTCCCGATCGATGACGTCGAGCCGCGCGGTGAGGCCCAGCACGTCGAACACCCGGCGGGTGTGCCCGTGCCCGAGCCGCACCGCGAGGCGACGGCCCTGCTCGGTCGCGACGTGCTGGGCGAGCAGCACCAGCCGCACGCCGGAGCTGTCGACGTAGTCCAGCGGCGCGAGGTCGAGCACCAGCACGGGCGGGGCGTCCGCCTCGGCCGCCGCCACCTCGTCCCGCGCGGTCGGCAGGGTGTCGGTGGCGAGCTCGCCGTGCAGGACGAGCTCGGTCCGGTCGGGGTGGGTCGTGCGATCGACGCGCAGGACGCCGGTGGGGTCGCTGGACGCGCTCACGGGCCGGCCCGCACCACGAGGAGCGCGACGTCGTCCCGGAGCCGCCCGCGCTGGAAGTCGGTCACCGCCGCCAGGACGCCGTCCGCGACCTCCTCCGCCGAGGCGCCCGCGAGCGTCGCCACGAGCGCCGCGAGCCGGTCCGCACCGAACCAGCCCTCGGGGCCCCGGGCCTCGGTGACGCCGTCGGTGTAGAGCAGCAGGACGTCGCCGGGGCCGAGCCGGACCTCGACCTCGGCGAGGTCGAGGTCGGGGTAGACGCCGACGAGCGTGCCGGGGGCCTCGACCCACTCGGTGCGGCCGCCGCGCAGCACGAGGGGCGGGGGATGGCCGCCGTTGACCAGGGTGACGGTGGCGCCCGCCGGGTCGACGGTGAGGACGCCGTGGGCCAGCGTGGCGAAGCGGGCGCGCGCCGGCCCGTGGTGGCGCAGCACCGCCGCGTTGACCCGCCGCACGACCTCCGCGGGCGCGAGGCCGTGGCGCACCTCGGCGTGCACGGTGTGCCGGATCAGGGAGGTCATCGCCGCCGCTTCGGGGCCCTTGCCGCACACGTCGGCGACGGTGAGGCCCCACCGGTGACGGTCCTCGTCCTCGTGGACGTCGTAGAGGTCGCCGCCGACGTACACGTCGGTGAGGTCGGGGCTCGGCGGCCGGTAGCGGCCCGCGAGGGACAGGCCCGGGACCGTGGGCAGCTCGGCGGGCAGCAGCGCGGTCTGCAGGGTCCGCGCGACCAGGCGCTGCTGCTCGTAGAGGGCGGCGTTGTCGAGCGCCAGCGCGGCGAGGGCCGCGAGCCGGCCCACGAACACCAGGTCCTCCTCGCCGAAGCGCTCGCCGGACTCGGCGTGCACCAGCGTCAGCGCGCCGAGGGTCCGTCCGCGGACCTGCAGCGGGACGACGATCGCCGACCGCATCCCGAGGGCACGGATCAGCTCGAGGTGGGTCTCGTCGACCGCCGACGCCACGAGCATCTCGTCGGGGATGTCCGGCAGCACCACGGGTACGCCGGTCCGGGCGACCTCGACGGGCCCGCCGCGGGCGTCCGGGTCCGGCGGGTAGCGCCGCTCGAGACGGTCGACGAACGCGATCTTCGCCGGATCCAGGTGGGCCGTGGCGACCTTCTCGACGCGCGACCCGCGCAACAGGTGCACCGCCGACCAGTCGGCGATGCCCGTCACGCAGAGGTCGGCCAGCCCGCGGAGCCGCTCCTCCACCGACAGCGGCCCCTCCAGGAGCCGGCCCGCCCGGGCCAGGAACGCCATGCGGTCGCGCTCGCGCTCGGCGGCGGCGCGCGCGGCCTGCTCGGCGGCGAAGAGCCGGGCGCGGTCGAGCGCCTGGGCGCACAGCGCGGCGACGGCGAGGAGGAACTCCCGCTCGTCGTGGTCGAACGCGCGGGGCCGGTAGAAGCTGAAGATCACCGCGCCGAGGTCGCGGTCCTCGACGCGCAGCGGCAGGCACGCGCACGCCTGGTGGCCCTCGGACACGCCGAGCGGGGCCATCTCGGGGTAGCGGGCCCGCCACTGCTCGGCGTCCTCGAGCCAGACCGGACGCCCGCTCAGCACCGCGTCCGACATCGGGCGCCCGGCGTGCAGCGGGACCCGCAGGTAGCGCTCGGGCGCCGACCCGGCCCAGCCGTTGTGGTGCAGCGCCACGAGCTCGTCGGCGCCCTCCCCGCGGGCGTAGGCGGCGCAGGCGTCGGCGCCGATGAGCGTCGCGGCCGTGGTCGCGGTGAGCCGGCCGATGTCGCGGGGAGTGAGACCTCGTGAGAGCTGCTCGGTCAGCTGCTGGAAGCGCGCGGCTCGCGGCGCACCGGGGACTACTCCCGGTAGCTCTCGAGCCTCCGCAATCACCCGTAGGACACTATCGGTCGCCTTGCGCGCAGCGCACGGGTCCGAACGATGACGACGCGTGATCGGAACGGAGCACCCGGAATTCGTGGTCGGCGGCTGTCGATCGGCGTCCGCGCTGTTCGACCCGGGGGTGGAAAGGGTCCGGTGGCGGGCCCGGCGACCAGGGGAGAGACCGATGAAGTACATGCTGATCATGCGGGCGACCGACGAGGGCTGGGCGGCGGTCGCGGACGTCGACATGGACGAGATGCTCGAGGCGATGGGCCGCTTCCACGAGGAGATGATCCGGGCGGGCGTGCTGCTGGCCGCGGAGGGCCTGGACGACCCGGCCGACACCGTCGTGGTGGACCACTCGAGCGAGCCGCCCGTGGTCACCGACGGCCCCTACGGAGAGACCCACGAGCTCTTCGGCGGCTTCTACCTGCTCAACGTCGCGTCGAAGGAGGAGGCCGTCGAGTGGGCCAAGCGGGCGCCGGGCGTCCACGCCGGCTTCAAGACCGAGATCCGGCGGGTGGTCTCGATCGACGAGTTCCCGCAGGACAACGAGTGGATCCGGAAGGAGCGGGCGTGGCGCGAGGCGACGGGCCAGCTCTGAGCCACGACGCCGGACGGGAGGCCGTCGCCGCCGTGTGGCGGATCGACGCGCCACGGATCGTCGGCGCCCTCGCGCGCTACACCGGCGACTTCGCGCTCGCCGAGGACCTCGCGCAGGAGGCCCTCGCCGAGGCGCTGGTCGGCTGGCCGCGCGACGGCGTCCCGCAGAACCCGGCGGGCTGGCTGCTGACCACGGGCCGGCGGCGGGCGATCGACGCCTTCCGCCGGCGCGCGGCCCGCGACGAGCGCTACGCCGCCCTCGCCCGCGACCTGGGCGAGGGCGGCGCGGCCGCCGGGGCGGCACCCGACGGGGAGGGCGGTGACGACGTGCTGTGGGACCCGGACCGCATCGACGACGACGTCCTCGCGCTCGTCTTCGTCTCCTGCCACCCGGTGCTCGCGCGGGAGGCCCGCGTCGCGCTGACCCTGCGGGTGGTCGGCGGCCTGACCAGCGACGAGATCGCCCGCGCGTTCCTCGTCCCGACCGCGACGGTGCAGGCACGGATCACGCGGGCCAAGAAGGCGCTGGCGGCGGCCGGGGTGCCGTTCGCGGTGCCGCCGGCCGCCGAGCGCGCCGAGCGTCTCGGCACCGTCCTCAGCGTCGTCTACGTGATCTTCACCGAGGGGTCGTCGGCGACGTCGGGCGACCGGCTCGTGCGGCTCGACCTCGCCGCGGAGGCGCAGCGCCTGGCCCGCGTGCTCGCGCGTCTCGTGCCCGACGAGCCGGAGGTGCACGCGCTCGACGCGCTCCTCGAGCTGACCGCGGCGCGCTTCCCGGCGCGCACCGGGGCGGACGGGGAACCGGTGCTGCTCGAGGACCAGGACCGCCGGCGGTGGGACCGGGCGGCGATCACGCGGGGCCGCGCCGCCCTGGCCCGGGCGCACGCGGCCGGGCGGGGCCTCGGCGCCTACGGGCTGCAGGCCGCGATCGCCGAGTGCCACGCGGTCGCGCCCTCGGTCGCCGAGACCGACTGGCCACGGATCGTCGCGCTCTACACCGCTCTCGGCCGTCTCGGCCCGTCGGCCGTGGTCGACCTCAACCGCGCCGTGGCGGTGTCGATGGCCGAGGGCCCGGCCGCGGCGCTCCCGATCGTCGACGGGCTCGCCGCGGCGGACGCGCTGGCCGGGTCGCACCTGCTGCCGACCGTGCGCGGCGAGCTGCTCGCCCGCCTCGGGCGCCCCGACGAGGCCCGCCGGGAGCTCACGGTCGCGGCCGCGCGCTGCGGCAACGAGCGCGAGCGCGCGGTGCTGCAGCGCAAGATCGCCGACCTGCGCTGACCGTCAGGCGAAGTCGAGCAGCGGCTCGCGGTGTGCGGGCGGGTAGGGCGCCGGGCCCTGCCGGCGCGCCCGGGCCTCGAGCAGCGCCGTGTACTGCTCGCGCGGCGTCGGCCCGTGGACGGCGTACGCCTCGGCGGGGCGCGTCACGCCGGGGCGGCGCGACGGGGTGCGTCGCAGGACCGGCTCGAGCACCGGCACCGTGCGCGGCGAGGCCGCGCGCAGCACGGCGAGCTGCAGCGTCGTCGAGGCCGCGACCAGCCGGATCACCGGACGGGTGAGCGCGACGGCGAGGGCGTCCACGACGCCGGGCTGGGGCGTGCCGCCGAGGCGGCGCATCCAGCGGGGCAGCGTCGCGATCACCGCGCGCCGCGTGACGGCCGTGAACAGCCGCCGCAGCGGCGCCGGCAGCTCGGGCGGGAGCACGATCGCGTCGGCGTCGAGCAGGAAGTCCATCATGCTCTGCGCGGACTCCGAGGCGATGAGCCGCGGGCGGTAGGACGCGAAGTAGGCCCGGACGTCCGCGCGGGTGCGGGGGACGTCGGCGGGGTCGATCGTCTGGAACTCCGCGGCGCGGGCGCACTCCAGCCAGTACTGCTCCTCCTCGGCGGGCGTGAGCTTGCCCGGCCCGAACACCTCGTAGGTGTAGAGGATCGAGTGCCACGCCGTGAGGTGGATCCACAGCTGCGAGGCGGGGTCGTTGGCGTCGTACTCGCGGCCGGTGACCGGGTCGGTGCCGACGGCCCGTGCGTGGATCTTCATCAGGGTGTCGGCCGCGGCCAGGACCGACGCGGTGTCTCCGAACTTGATCGTCGCGAAGTACTGCATCGTGCGGTCGTAGCGCAGCCGCGGGCGGGCCTTGACCTGCCCGGACTGCTCGACCGAGGCCAGCAGGAACGGGTCGAGCTCCTCGACGACCACCGCGCGCAGGAACCCCAGCGCGGGGGACGTCGGGTACGACCAGACCTTCCACGTCACCGACCCGGGCCCGAAGAACCCGTCGTCGGCGTGCCGCGCTCCGCTGCGCCGCGACCGCACGATGCCCATGCCGGACCCCCTCCGTCGTGTCTGCGACGGAAGGTAACAGTTACCGGAGGTAGGAGATACGCCGTGTTCGGTGAATCTCCCGAGGACCACCGCGTCGGGCGATCCGTGCCCGGATCAGGCGGGGCGGGACGCCCCGGCGTCGCGCTCGCGCACCGCGATGGGCACGCCGGCCAGGTCCTCCTCGTTGCACAGGATCGTCAGGTCGAAGTACGGGGAGTCCTGCGTCTCGTCGTGGTCGAGGTGCACGGCGATGACGTCGGGGGCCTCACCCAGCCACTGCTCGACCTCGCGCAGCCACGTCGCCGCGCGCTCGAGAGCACTGGGCAGGTCGTCGTCGAGGAACTGCACCGGCCGGTAGGGGACGCCGAGGATCTGGTCCTTGCCGCCCGGGCGGGGCAGCGCCGAGGCGACGCCGAGGTCGTCGAGCTCCAGGGGAGTCATGCGCTCACTCACACGACGAAGTTTCCGACCCCGCCTTCCGCGGCCGCAAGCGGGGTGACCCGTCAGGACACCCCGCGGTCGCCGCGCGGCCAGTGCTCCGCGCGGAGCTCGCGCTTGAGGATCTTCCCGGCGCCCGAGACGGGCAGCGCGTCCCGCAGCTCCACGGTGCGCGGCGCCTTGTAGCCCGCGATCAGCCCCTTGACGTGCTCGCGCAGCTCGTCGGCCCCCGGGGCGGCGCCCGGCACCGGCACGACCACGGCGTGCACCCGCTCGCCCCACTCGTCGTCGGGCACGCCGATCACCGCGCAGGTCGCGACGTCCGGGTGCTTGGCCAGGGCGTTCTCGACCTCGACCGAGTACACGTTCTCGCCGCCGGAGACGATCATGTCCTTGATGCGGTCGACGACGTAGACGTAGCCCTCGTCGTCCATGGTCCCGCCGTCGCCGGTGTGCATCCAGCCGCCGCGCAGTGCCGTCGCGGTCTCCTCCGGGCGGTTCCAGTACCCGAGCATCACGTGCGGGCCGCGCGCGACGATCTCGCCGACCGTGCCGCGCGGGACCTCGCGGTCGTCCTCGTCGACGATGCGGACCTCCGAGTGCGGCGCCGCCCGGCCCGCCGAGCGTCGCAGCCGGTCGACGCCGTGGTCGGCCGGCAGCAGCAGCGTGGCGACCGGCGAGAGCTCGGTCATCCCGTACGCCTGGGTGAACTCGGCCGCGGGCAGGCGCTTGGCGGCCCGTTCCAGGACGGCCTCGGAGATCGGCGAGGCGCCGTAGAGCAGGTGACGCAGGCTCGAGAGGTCGGCGTCGGCGGCCTCGGGCGCGTCCACCAGCATCTGCACCATCGTCGGCACGAGCAGGACGTCGGTGACCTCGTGGCGGGCGATCGCCTCGGCCACGCCGGCGGGGGTGAACATCGGGACGATCACGTGCGTGCCGCCCACGACGTTGCGCGCCACCCAGGCCGCGCCGTCGGCGAGGTGGAACATCGGCGCCGCGTGCAGGTAGCGCCCGCCGGGGCTCGTGAAGGCGCCGGAGGCCGTGCTGCCCAGGGCCGACGCGAGCAGGTTGGCGTGCGAGAGGACGACGCCCTTGGGCGTCCCCGTCGTCCCGCCGGTGTAGTAGATGCCGTAGGGCTCGGCCCCGCCGCGGCGCGCGTCGTCGACCGGCTCGTGGCCGGCCACGAGCTCCTCGAACCCCACGGTGCCCTCGGGCGGGGCGCCGTCGCCGCAGTGGACGACCGTGCGGAGCACGGGCGCCGCGGCGCGGATCGCGGGCACGGCCGGCAGGAAGGTGTCGTCGACGAGCAGGACCGTCACGCCCGCGTCCTCGAGCGAGAAGGCGATCTCGGCCGGGCTCCAGCGGATGTTCACCGGCGTGACGACGCCGCCCGCCCACGGCACCGCGAACAGGTACTCGTGGAAGCGGTCGGAGTTCAGCGAGAGCATCGCGACGCGGTCGCCGTCGCCGATGCCCAGCCCCCGCAGCGCCGCGGCAAGGCGTGCGACGCGGTCGCCGCACTCCGCCCACGTGCGCACCCGGTCGCCGAGCACGGTCGCGGGCCGGTCCGGGGTCTGCTGGACGGCGCGGTGCAGCGCCTGGGTGATCTCCACCGATTGCCCCTCGGATGTGAACCGTGATTAGCTGGATCGCCGACAGTGAAGCACGTCATGTGGTCGCTGGGAAGGCGTGGACGAGGGGGCGAGCGGCGTGACGACCACGGGGCGCGAACAGACGTTCACGCGCCGTCGTCCGCGCGACCGGCGCCGGCAGATCCTCGCCGCCGCCGCGGCGCGGTTCTGGTCGCTGGGCTACCACCAGGTCGGCATGGCCGACGTGGCCACGGCCGTCGACATCGCCCCGAGCGCGCTCTACCGGCACGTCCGCGGCAAGCAGGAGCTGCTGCTCGCCGTCCTCGACGATCACCTGGTCCGCATCGAGGCGCTCGTGGCCGCGCCCGGCGGCGACCTCCTCGACGGGCTCGCCGCGCTCGCGCTCGAGCGGCGCGAGTTCGGGCTGCTCTGGGAGCGCGAGGCCGGGCACCTCCCCGACGACGAGCGCCGGGCGATCCGTCACCGGCTGCGGGCGGTGGCGGACGTCGTCGCGGCGCACGCGGGCGGGGACGCCGCCGACCTGCGGTCGTGGGCCGCGCTCTCGGTGCTCGACAGCCCGTCGCACCACCGCTTCCGGCTCGACGAGGGGCGCTTCGCGCCGCTGCTCGCGGGCGCCGCCCGGGCCGTCCTGACCGCGCCGCTGCCACCCGCGTCCGGTGGGACCGACGACGTCGCGCGCCCCGGCGTGCTCGCCCCCGCCGCGCGCCGCGAGGCGCTGCTCGCGGCGGCGACGCGCCTGTTCGGCGAGCGCGGCTACCCCGCGGTCGGTCTCACCGACATCGGTGCGGCGGCCGGCATCGCCGGCCCGAGCGTCTACCGGCACTTCGCGACCAAGACCGACCTGCTGCTGCGGGTGCTGCACCGCGGTGACGAGGCGCTGTGGCTGGGGCTGCACCACGCCCTGGCGCGCGGCGCCGACCCCGGCGACGCCCTCGCGCGGCTGGCCGCCGACTACACGGCCTTCGTCGCCGACAACCCGGAGATCGTCAGCGTCCTGATCTCCCAGGTCATCCACCTGCCCGACCCGGACCGCGCCGCGCTGCGGCGCTCCCAGCGCGACTACCTCGGCGAGTGGGTCGCGCTGCTGACCGCGGCCCGTCCCGGTCTGCCGCCGGACGAGGCGCGGGTGCTCGTCCACGCCGCGCTCGCGCTGGTCAACAGCGTGGCGCGGGTGCACCACCTGGCGCTGTGCCCCGGCGCCCGGGCCCGCACGGCCGCCCTGGCCGGCGCGGTGCTGGCGGCGGTCCCGGGCGCGTCAGGCCGCGCGTGACGTCGTCGCGAGCCCCGCGCCCAGCCCGATCATCGCCACCCCGCCGGCGCCCCCGAGCACCGCGAGACGCCGCGGCGAGCGGGCGAACCACGCCCGCGCCGTGCCCGCCCCGAGCGCCCAGGTGCTGTCGAAGAGCAGCCCGATCGACGTCATGACGACGCCGAGCACGACGACCTGCGGTCCGGTCGGCGTGGCGGGGTCGAGGAACTGCGGGAGGAAGGCGACGAGGAAGACCGCGCTCTTCGGGTTGAGCAGGCCGACGACGAGACCGTCGAGCAGCGAGCGCCACCAGCCCGGCAGCGGGCGCGCCGTGGCCGGGGCGGCCAGCGCGGCGGCCGTGTCGTGGCGGTGGCGGATCGCGCTGATCCCGAGCAGCACCAGGTACGCCGCGCCGGCCAGCTTGAGCACGGTGAACGCCGCGGCCGACCCGGCGAGCACGGCCCCGAGACCGACGCCGACGGCCATCACCTGCAGCCCGATGCCGATCGCGTTGCCGGCGACCGAGCACAGCGCCCGGCGGCGGCCGGCGACGAGGGCGCGGCCGACGGCGAACACGACGCTGGGGCCCGGGACGGCGATGACGACGACGCAGGCGACGACGAAGGCGAGCAGGTGCGCGGGCACGGCCCCGAGCCTCGCCGGACGCGCCCGCGAGGTCCAGCGGATTCCCCGCCCGGGCCGTGACGGGACCCACCGCCGCCCCGCCGGCCCCGACGGATGGGCCGGCGGGCCCGGGGCGTTGATCCTGGTACCGGCCCGGACGGGCCGGATCGTCACCGGACAACGAGGTCCGGGGAGGAGGGAGTCGTGACCCGTCACGACCAGCCGGTCCTGATCACCGGCGCGGCGGTGTCCCCCGCCGAGGAGTTCGCCGCCCGCCGCCGTCGTTACTCGCTCATCATGTCCCTGCGCATCCCGTGCCTGGTCGTGGCCGGGGTGCTGGCCCTCGGGTTCGGCTGGACCATCGCGGCCGCCGTGCTCGTCGTCGCGTCGGTACCGCTGCCGTGGGTGGCGGTGCTCATCGCCAACGACGGGCCGCCGCGCAAGGCCGAGCCCGTCGCCCGCTACCGCAGCGACCGCGTCCTCGAGACGCCGTCGCGGCCCGCGCTCGAGTCGGGCGTCGTGATCGACGCGCCGACCGACCGGGCGGCCTGACCCGTGGGCGGTGAGCAGGCCGGCTCCTGGGCGCAGATGGTCGCGCCCGGGCGCCGCGGCGCGGTGACGGTGCTCGCCGGCGGCACCCTGATGTTCGCCGTCGACACCTACGTCACCGCGAGCCTGCTGCCGTCCGCGGTCGCCGAGATCGGCGGGGCGGCGTTCTACGCCTGGCCGACCACGGTCTTCCTGCTCGCCGCCGTCGTGGCGTCGTCGCTGACCAGCCGCGTGCTGGCGGCCGTCCCGGCGGGGCGGGCCTACCTCGTCGCGCTCGGGGTGTTCGCGGCCGGCGCGCTGATCGACGCCGTCGCCCCGTCGATGCCGGTGCTGCTGGTCGGGCGGCTGGTGCAGGGCGCCGGCGGTGGGCTGCTCGCCGGCATGGGCTACGCCCTCATCCGCATCACGCTGCCCCGCTCGCTGTGGACGCGCGGCAGCGCGCTGATCGCCGCGATGTGGGGCGTCGCGCTGGTCGTCGGCCCCGGCCTCGGCGGGCTGCTCGCCGGGGCGGGGCAGTGGCGCTGGGCGTTCGGGGCCCTCGTGGTCGCCAGCCTGCTGATCGGCGCGATCGTCCCCTCGGCGCTGCACCGCGCCCGCGCCCGCACGTCGCCCGGGCCGTTCCCCCTGGGCTCGGTGCTCCTCGTCGGCGCCGCCGCGGCCGTGCTGAGCGTGGCGGGGCTGGCCGCCGACCTGCTCGTCGCGGGCGTCGGCCTGGCCGCCGCCGCCGTGCTGCTCGTCGGCTTCGTCGCCCACGAGCGCCGCACGGCCGCCGCCGTGCTCCCGCGCGCCACCTTCCGTCCCGGCTCGCCGCTGCGCTGGATCTACGGGCTGAGCGCGGTGCTCGTCGGCGTCTCGGGCGTGGAAGCGTTCGTCCCCCTGGCCGGGCAGCAGGTGGCCGGACTGGCGCCGGTCGCCGCCGGCTTCCTCGGCGTCGCGCTGGGCGCGGGCTGGGTCGCCGGCGAGATGATCAGCGCGTCCGCCCGGCGCCCGCGGTGGCGCGTGCTCGCCGGACCGGGTCTTCTCGCCGCCGGCACCGTCCTCGTCGCCGTCGGTGTGGTCGCCCTCGACGGGTCGGGCGCGGTGGCGGTGTGGGCCGTCGGCCTCGTCGCGGGCGGGTTCGGCATCGGCACCGCGTGGCCGCACCTGGCCGCGTCGGCGATCGGCGGCGCGGAGCCCGACCCCGACGGGGAGCAGGACGAGGGCGAGGCCGACAAGGCGTCCGCCGCGGTCACCACCGTGCAGATGCTCGCGGTCTCCGTCGGCACCGCCCTCGGCGGCGTGTCCCTCGCCCTCGGCGACGGCGACCCGCTGGCGTCGGCCCGCTGGCTGTTCGCGACGTTCGCCGTCGCGGCCGTGCTCGGCGCGCTCACCGCCCGCCCGGCGTCGCGCGGCGTGCCGGTGGAGATCTAGCGCAGGATCTCCACCAGCAGCACCCACGCGTTGACCAGGCCGGCGAGCAGCGCGGCCGCCACCGCGGCCGGGAGCCAGTACAACCCGCCGAGCGAGGTGGTGAGCAGGCCGACCGCGGCCAGGACGGGGGCGAGGACGACGATCGCGGTCGGCAGGACCGTCGCCAGCACCCACGAGATCACCGGCTGTTCCGCGGCCCGCGAGCCGGGCCGGGCGACCCGGACCAGGGAGGGTGCCGTGCCCACGGAGATGGCCAGGAGCTCGAGCGCCAGGGCGACGTCCGGCTGCCCGGGGACCAGCAGGGCGAGCGAGATGAACACGGGCAGCGCCAGCAGCACCAGCGCCTGGGCGCCGCGGCGGGTGATGCGGGGGTCGGCGAGGATCGTCCGGATGTTGATCGAGACGGCGACGAACAGCAGCCCGGCGAGCGCCGCCGCGGCCCCGGCCATCCCCGCGGCGAAGTCGGACCACGGCGCGCTGTCGTAGGCGGGGTCCACGGGATCCACGGGGTCAGCCGGTCAGGCGCTCGCGCATCGCCGCGGCCACGGCCTGCAGCGCCGAGAGCGGGCGGATCATCACCGTGAGCCGGTCGATGGCGCCGTCGGCGTCGTGGTGCAGGAGGTCGATGCCCTCGAGCTCGCGGTCGCCGACGTGGGCGCGGAAGACGAGCAGGTGATCGTCCCCGCCGTCGATCTCGCCGACGTACCGGAAGTCCTCGAACACCGTGACGACCGCCTGCAGGATCGGCGCGACGGCGTCGCGGCCGCGGTACGGCGAGTGCACGACCGGGCTGTGGAACTCGACGTCGTCGGCGAGCAGGGCGACGGCGGCCTCGATGTCACCGCTCTCGACGGCGTCGCGGAAGGTGGTCACGAGCGGCCCCGTGCCGGCGGATTGATCTCGGCGTCCACCGGGAACAGCCTACGGCCAGGACAGGTCGTGAGGGGGCGCGGTGGGCGAGGTCGACGAGGCGTTGCACCTCGAGGCGCCCGCGACCCCGGCCCACGTCGGGCGCCTCCGGCGTGCCGTTCGGCGATGGCTGCGCGCGGTGCTCGGCGAGGACGAGGACGCCGTCGACAACCTGACGCTGGCCGTGAGCGAGGCCCTCGAGAACTCGGCCGAGCACGCCTACGCCGGCCAGGACGAGGCGGGCACCATGACGCTCTCCGCGGAGCGGGACCCCGCGCGCAGGACGCTGGTGATCTCGGTGTCCGACACCGGATCGTGGCGCGCACCCACGGACTCCGGCGGCTACCGCGGCCGCGGGCTCGCGCTCATTGAGGAGCTGGCGGCCGCCCACACCGTGTCGCCCGGACCGACCGGGACGACGGTGACGCTGCGCCACCCCGCCTGACGACCGGCCGGTGTCAGGCCTGGGCCGGGCGCGGGGCGCGCACCATGCGGCGTGGCGCACGACGGTCGGCCGAGCGCGTCGTCACCGTCCCGCGGGTGGTCGACGGGCGCGGCGTCGGCACCGACGACGTCGCCCGCGGCTCGAGCAGCTCCAGGGCGGAGTCCGGGATGAGGGCCAGCTCCCGATTCGTGATCATGTCCGCTGCCCTTCCTGTGCGTGCCGGGCGTCCTGGGACCCGGGCGGCTTCCTCCAGTGAACGCGCTCACGTCCGATCCGGCTCCCTCGTGCGCCACCGGATCGATCAGGCGGCGGCCGATCGGCGGCCGGTGGTCAGCCCCGGGGGACGAGCGGCGGCGCGGCGAGGAGCGGTCGGCGTGTCCGGGAATGCTCGCCCGGGTACGTCAGTTGTGGACGATCACATCGCCCACGATGGAAGGACTGCGAGATGCCCACGCTCACCGTCGGGAACGAGAACGGCAGCCCGATCGACCTCTACTACGAGGACCACGGCGCGGGCCGCCCCGTGGTGCTCATCCACGGCTGGCCGCTCTCCGGTCGCTCGTGGGAGAAGCAGGTGCCCGCCCTCGTCGAGGCCGGCCACCGCGTCGTCACCTACGACCGCCGCGGCTTCGGCGCGTCGTCGCAGCCCTGGTCGGGCTACGACTACGACACCTTCGCCGCCGACCTGGACGCCCTGCTGCGCCACCTCGACCTCCGCGACGCGACGCTCGTCGGGTTCTCGATGGGCGGTGGCGAGGTCGCCCGCTACCTCGGCCGCTACGGCAGCGAGCGCGTGGCGCGCGCGGTGTTCGCCAGCGCGGTCCCGCCCTTCCTCCACCAGACCGACGACAACCCCGACGGCGGCCTCGACGACGCCACCATCCAGGGCTTCCTCGACGGCGTCACCGGCGACCGCGTGGCGTTCCTCGACGGGTTCGTGACGAACTTCTTCACCGCCGGCAACCGCTCGGACCTCATCAGCGAGCCCGCGCGGCTCTACCACCGCGAGATCGCCGAGTTCGCGTCGCCCCAGGGCACGCTCGAGTGCATCAAGGCCTTCAGCTACACCGACTTCCGCGACGACCTCGCCAGGATCGACGTGCCCACGCTCGTCATCCACGGCGACTCGGACGCCATCGTGCCGTTCGAGGTCTCCGGCAAGCGCACCGCCGAGATCGTGGAGGGCGCGACGACCGTCGTCGTGGAGGGCGGGCCGCACGGCGTCAACGCCACCCACGCCGAGGAGTTCAACCGCGCCCTGCTCGAGTTCCTCGGGTAGCCGTCGCTCAGGGGAGCACGGCCGTCGCCTCGACCTCGACGAGGAGGTCGGGCTCGCCGAGTGCGGTGACGCCGACCAGTGTGATGGCCGGCGTGACCTGCCCGAGGGCCATGGCCGCGCGCATCGCGCCCTCGCCGAAGGCGCCCATCTTCTCGGGCGTCAGGTCCACGACGTAGACGGTCATCTTGGCGACGTCGTGGAGGGTGCCGCCCACGCCCGCGAGGGCCGTGGCGACGTTGCGGTACGCCTGCTCGGTCTGGGTGGCGAGGTCGCCCGGGCCGACGGGCGTGCCGTCGGCGGTGCGCGCGACCTGGCCGGACACGAACACGGTGCGCGTCCCCGTGGCCACCGCGACCTGGCGGTAGACGTCGGGAGCGGGCAGGCCGGCGGGGTTGAGCAGCTCGACGGGCATGGCGTCCTCCGTGACGAATAGCGTTGTTATGTCTCGTGAGGTATAGCAGCGTTATGTCACACTCGGCAAGTGCCCCGCCCTCCCGACCCCGCCGTGCGCACCGCGCTCATCGAGCAGGCCGCCGCGATGCTCGTCGCCCGCGAGCCGGTGACCCTGCGCGGTCTCGCGACGCGGGTCGGCACCTCGACGATGGCGGTCTACACGCACTTCGACGGCATGCCGGGCCTGTGGGCGGCGGTGCGGCAGGAGGGCTTCGCCCGCCTCGCGCGCCGCCTCGCGGGCGTCGCCGCGACCGACGACCCGGTCCGCGACCTCGCCGCCCTCGGCGCCGCCTACGCGGCGAACGCCGTCGAGCACCCGGCGCTCTACCGCGCCATGTTCGACGCGGCCGCCGACCTCCCCGACCCGGAGGCGGCGGGCGCCGCGTTCACGGTGCTCGTCGAGGCTGCAGCCCGCGCCGTCGAGGCCGGCCGCTTCGTCGCCGCGGACCCGGTCGCGGTGGCCACGCGGCAGTGGGCGTCCGGGCACGGGCTGCTCCTGCTCGTGATCTCCGGGGTCCTGCCCGGCGCGGCGCTCGACGAGCACGCGCCCGCCGTCCTGACCGCCCTGTTCGCCGCGGCCGGCGACGACCCGGGGCGCTCCGCGGCGTCGGTCCGCGACGGCTGGCAGCGCTAGGTTCACCACCCGTGGACGCCGCCGCGCTCGTCGCCGACACCCCCCGCGCCCAGGTCGCCGCCCTGCGCCGCGGGGACGTCAGCGCCGTCGAGCTGGCCGCGGCCGCGGTCGCGGCGGCCCGCGCGCTCGACGCCCGGGTCAACGCCTTCGTCGCGATCGACGAGGACGCCGCGCACGCCGCCGCGCAGGAGGCCGACCGCCGGCGCGCCGCGGGCGAGGACGGCCCGCTGCTCGGCGTCCCGATCGCGCTCAAGGACGACCTCGACGCGGCCGGGCACGTCACGTCCTGGGGCACGCGGTCGCGGCGCACCCCGGCCCGCGCCGACGGCCCCGTCGTGACGACGCTGCGCGCGGCCGGCGCCGTCCCGGTCGGCCGCACGACCCTGCCCGAGCTCGCGCTCTACGGGTTCACCGAGTCCGAGCGCTTCGGGATCACCCGCAACCCGGTCGACCCCGGCCGCACGCCCGGCGGCTCGTCCGGCGGCTCCGCGGCCGCCGTCGCGGGCGGGGCCGTCGGCATCGCGACCGCCAGCGACGGCGCGGGCTCGATCCGCATCCCGGCCTCCTGCTGCGGGCTCGTGGGCATCAAGCCCGGCGCCGGCCGCACCCCCGGCGGCGGCTGGAACGGGCTGTCGGTCCAGGGCTGCCTGACCCGCCGGGTCGCCGACTCCGCGCTCTACCTCGACCTGCTCGGCGACTTCCCGGCACCGCTCGCGGCGGCGGCCGAGGCCGACCCCGGGCCGCTGCGGATCGGCGTCGACCTCACCTCGCCGGTGGCGCCCGCGCTGCCGCTCGACCCCGAGCTGGCCGCGGCCGTGCGGCGCACCGCCGACACCCTCGCGGACCTGGGCCACGACGTGCGCGAGGTCCGCACGCGCTGGGGCACCGCGCCGCTGGGCTTCGTCGCCCGCATGCTGCACGGCGTCGCCACCGCCGCCGCCGAGGTCGACGACCCCGGCCTGCTGGAGGCCCGCACCGCCGAGGTCGCGTGGATCGGGCGGCGGATCCCCGACGCCGCGATCGCCCCCGCGCGCCGGCAGGGCGAGGCGCGGGGGCGGCGCCTGCTCGCCGACCTCGACGTGGACGTCCTGCTCACCCCGCCCGCGCGGGGACCGGCGCCGGCGATCGGGCGGTGGGCGGGCCGGCGCGGGCTGCCCACGATGCTCGCGCTCGCCCGCTTCTACGCCCACACACCGGGGTTCAACCACACCGGCCTCCCCGCGGCCGTCGTCCCGGTCGCCCGCTCCCGCGGCGGGCTGCCGCTCACGGTCCAGATCGTCACCGGGCCCGGTGAGGACGCCCGGCTGGTGGCCCTCGCGGCGCAGGTGGAGCGGGCGGTGGCGACCGCGCCGGTGTGATCCCCGCCCGGCTCCGGGCACGGGTGAGGTCCCCGGGGTCCGGGTAGTCCCGGCGCGGTCCGCCCGGCCCCGACCCGGCGTCGCCCCCGGTGACGCCCGCCCGACCGTGCGCCCGGGGTACAGCCCTCCGCCCCGAGCCGCCGCACGCACCCCCACCTCCGCGCGGCCCGAGGAGAGCGATGACGCCGTTCGACGCGGTGCGGCCCGTGCTCGGGTCGTTCCGGACCGCACCGACACCCCGGGGCGTGGGCCGCACCCGGCACAACCTCGGTGTCCTCGCCGACGCCGCCGCGCGGGACCTGGACGTCGCCCGTCTCGCCGAGGCCCACCTCGACGCCGTCACGATCCTCGCCGAGCTCGGCGGCCCGGCCGTCCCTCCCGGCTCGTGCTGGGGCGTCTGGGCGTCCGAGCCGCCCGGGGTGGAGGTGCGGGCGCACCACGACGACGGCGCCTGGCGGCTGACGGGCCGCAAGCCGTTCTGCTCCGGCGCGGCCGGCCCCTGCACGCACGCGCTCGTCACCGCCCACGCCGACGACGGCCGTCGCCTCTTCGCGGTCGACCTCGCCGCGGACGGCCTCACCGTCACGACGGGGGAGTGGCGGGCCACGGGCATGCGCGGCAGCGCCGCGGCGACGGTGGACCTCGACGACGTGGCGGCCGTGGCGGTCGGGGGACCGGAGGCCTACCTCGACCGGCCGGGGTTCTGGCACGGCGCGGTCGCCGTGGCCGCGGCGTGGTTCGGCGGGGCCGTCGGCGTCGCCGCGCCGCTGCGCCGGGCCGGGCGCGAGGGCCGTCTCGACGACCACGGGCTGGCCCACCTCGGCGCCGTGGACGCCGGCCTCGACGCCGCCCGGTGCCTGCTGCGCGGCGCCGCGGTCAGCCTCGACACGGAGCCCGGCGAGCCGGTCGCCACGGCCCGCCTGCGCGCCCTGCGGGTGCGCGCGGTCGTCGAGGCCGCCGTGGACGCCACCCTGTGCCGGACCGGCCGCGCCCTCGGGCCCGGCCCGCTCGTGCGCGACGCCGAGCACGCGCGGCGCGTCGCCGACCTCGAGATCTATGTCCGGCAGAGCCACGCCGAGCGCGACCTGGCCACGCTCGGGGCCCTCGCCGGCGATGCGGACGTGACGCTGTGAGCGCGCCGTCGCTGACGGGGCACGGCACGCCCGAGGAGGCCTGGTGGGGGCCCGGCGGGCTGGACACCGTGCCCGCCCGGGACCCGTGGGAGATCCGCCCGCCCGGCCGCGTCGTCGTGGTCGCCCCGCACCCCGACGACGAGGTGCTCGGCGTCGGCGGCACGCTCGCGGTCTGGGCGGCGGCGGGCACCGAGGTGGCGGTCGTCGCCGTCACCGACGGCGAGGGCTCGCACCCCGGCAGCCCGACGACGACCCCCGCCGCGCTCGCGGCGCGGCGGGCCGAGGAGCGCCGCGACGCGCTCGCGGTGCTCGGGGTCGAGGCCGCGGTGGCCCGGCTGCGGCTGCCCGACAGCGCCGTCGCGGCCGGCGACGTCGCCGACGCCCTCGGCGACCTGCTCCGCGCCGGCGACACCGTCGTCGTGCCGGTGGACGGCGACGGCCACCCCGACCACGACGCCGTCGCCGCCGGCGGTGCCCGCGCGGCCGCCGACGCGGGGGTGGCCTGCTGGCGCTACCCGGTGTGGCTGTGGCACTGGGCGCGGCCGGGGGCGGTGTCGTTCGACGGCGCCCGCCGGCTGGTGCTGCCGGGCACCGCGGTGCGGGCCAAGGGCGTCGCGATCTCGCGGTTCACCAGCCAGATCGCGCCGCTGTCGGACGACCCCCGCGACGCGACCGTGCTGTCGGACGCCGTGCTGGCGCGGTTCCGTCGCGACAGCGAGATCCTCTGGGGGCCGCGGTGAGCCTGTCCCGGGAGTACTTCGACGGCCTCTACGCCCGCGACGCCGACCCGTGGGGCATCGAGCGTGGTTGGTACGAGGAGCGCAAGCGCGCGGTCGTGCTCGCCTCGCTCCCGCGGATGCGCTACGCCCGCGCGTTCGAGCCCGGCTGCGCCGGCGGCGCCCTGTCGGTCGGGCTCGCCGAGCGGTGCGACGCGCTCGTGTGCCGCGACCCCGCCGAGCGCGCCGTCGAGGCCACCCGCGCGCGGCTCGCGGGCCGCCCCGGGGTGGACGTGGCTCGCGGCGCCCTGCCCGCCGACGTCCCCGGGGGCACGTTCGACCTGGTCGTCGCCTCGGAGGTCGTCTACTACCTCGACGACGGCGACCGGGACGCGTTCTGGAACGCGGTCGAGGGACTCCTGCGCCCGGGCGGCCACCTGCTCGCGGTGCACTGGCTGCGCGAGGCGCCGGAGTACCCGGTCGAGGGCGGCGCGGTGCACGACGAGCTCGCCGGGCGGCCGGCCCTCGCGCGCACCGTGCGGCACGACGAGGCGGACTTCCGTCTCGAGGTGTTCGCGCGCGTCCCGCCGCCGGCCCGCTCGGTGGCGCAGGAGACGGGGCTGCGGTGAGGCCCTCGCAGCGACCCGTGGTGGGCGTCGTCGTGCCGGCGCACGACGAGCAGGAGCTGCTCGGCGCGTGCCTGCACGCGGTGCGCGCGGCGGCCGGCGTGGTGCGCGGGCGTGCCCGGGTCGTCGTCCTCGTGGTGGCCGACGCGTGCACCGACGACACCGCGGAGGTCGCCCGGCGGCACGGCGTGCGGGTGCTGCGCCTCGACGCCCGCAACGTCGGTCGTGCCCGGGCCACGGGGATGGCGGCGCTGCTCGCCCGACGGGAACCACCGGTCTGGCTCGCGACGACCGACGCGGACTCGGTGGTCCCCCGCGGGTGGCTCGCCGCCCAGCTCGACGCCCGCGACCGGGGCGCGGAGGGCTGGGTCGGGACCGTGGCGGTGACCGACTGGTCGGGCGTCCCGCGGCCGGTGCGCCTCCGCTACCGCGCGGCCTACGACCCGGACGCCGACCGCGGCGACCCGCACCGCCACGTCCACGGCGCCAGCCTCGGGGTCGCGGCCGCCGCCTACCGGGCCGTCGGCGGCTTCCCGCCGTACCCGACCGGGGAGGACGTCGCGCTCGTCGCGGCGCTCGACCGCGGCGGGCACCGGGTGGTGCGCGACCGCACCCGGCCCGTCACCACCAGCGCCCGCAGCGAGGGACGGGCCCCGGACGGGTTCGCCGGACATCTCCGGGCGCTCGGCACGCATGTGGTGCCGGTCTCACCGGGTACCCGGACGGTCAGCGACCACCCGAGCCCGCGGTGGGAGCGCGGGAGCGGACCGGCGACGCGCATCGGCTGAGGCGCCGGCCGGACCCTCCGGGACCGTTCGACACCGAGACCACACCGCTCGAGCCCGCGGCGGAGCGCAGATGCCTGCCGCGCGCCGCCGTCCGCGGTGCGCCCGTCCGGGGAGCCGCCCGATGGCCGTGCTGTTGTCCGTACTCCGCCGCGGGGCGACCCCGTGAGCGCCGGGTCCGCCGCGTGGCGCGCCCGCGTCGACGCCGCCGTCGACCCGCGGTTCGAGCGCGCGTTCGCGATCGTCGACGCGCTCCGGGCCGAGCGCCAGCGCCCCGACGCCGACCGCACGGTGGCGCGCATCCGGCAGCTGCGCGGCGAGCTCGCCCGGCTGCTCGCCGAGGTCGACGGGGTGGCCCCGCCGCGCGATCCGCGGGGCACCCGATGAGCCGTCCGGACGGTGAGCGGTGCGCTCGGCGGTAGCTGCGGGTAACCTGACGGTGACAGATCGGGCGGTTGAGACCTCCACGCCGCCACGGACGACGCGGTCCGTCCCCTCGTGGGCGGGCCGCCCGTGGCTGTCCGAGGAGGCCCGATGACCATCGACACCGAGGCTCCGGTCCGCATCCGGACCGACGAGCCCGCCCCGGTCGCCGACCCCGAGGACCTCGGCCGGCGCCGGCGTGCCGCCGTCGCCCAGGCCGTCGCCCAGGCCGACCCGGCCGCGTCCGGACACCACCGGGCCGCCGTCGGCGTCCGGCGCTACGCGCCCGGGAGCGTCGCGCTCGCCCTGCGCGGGCGCTTCGACCGCGTCGGCCGCGAACGCCTGCGCGCCCTCGCCGCCGACGTCGAGCGGCAGGCACGCACCGAGCTCGTGATCGACCTCTCCGGTCTCGAGCACTGCGACAGCGGCCTCGCCCGCGTGCTCGGGCGGCTGCGCATCCGCTGCCTGGCCCACGGCGCCCGCGTCGAGCTGACCGACCCGCCCGAGGCGCTGGCCGCCGAGCTCGGCCATCGCTCGTGACCGAGGAGTGCCCGTGACCGACCGCGACGACCTCCGCGTCCGCAAGGCCCTGCAGGGCATGGCCTTCCCCGCCGACCGCACCCAGGTGATCTCCTGGGCCACCGACCGCGGGGAGCGTGACGACCGCGTGCTGACCGCCCTGCACGCGCTGCCCGACCGCACCTTCTCGAGCACCGACGACGTCGTGATCTCGGTGCCGCAGCGCCCCGACCGGGCCTGAGTACGGTCGGCGCGTGCCGCTCACCGACGACGACCGTGCCCACCTGCGCCGCTGCGTGGAGCTGGCGACCGAGGCGCTCGAGGCCGGCGACGAGCCGTTCGGCTCGGTGCTGGTCGGGCCGACCGGCGCCGTGCGCCACGAGGACCGCAACCGCGTCGCCGGCGGCGACGCGACCCGGCACCCCGAGTTCGAGCTGGCCCGCTGGGCGGCCGCGGAGATGACGCCGGACGAGCGCGCGGCGAGCACCGTCTACACCTCGGGGGAGCACTGCCCGATGTGCGCGGCCGCGCACGCGTGGGTGGGGCTGGGCCCGATCCTCTACGCGAGCTCGTCGGAGCAGCTCGCGCGCTGGCGCTCCGAGCTCGGCGCGGCCCCGGCGCCGGTGCGCCCACTGCCGATCATCGAGGTCGCCCCGGCGCTGCGCGTCAACGGCCCGGTGTCCCCGTTCGACGACGAGGTCCGCGAGCTCCACCGCCGCCTCGTCCGGGGCTGACGCCGACGCCCGTGACGACGGACGGCCCGGTCCCGCGCCGTGGAGGTCGGCGGGGGTCCGGGCCGTGGGTCACCGAGTCCTTCGTGCGTGATCTTCCGAGCTATGGCTCAGAAGATCACGCACGTAGAGGTCAGGCGAAGCCGTTGTCGTCGTGGCTGACGGTCTCGTAGGTGCCGTCGTGGT